>JAYSLK010000654.1:0-2671 GCA_043725585.1 Actinomycetota bacterium | reverse complement strand
AGGTGCTGGATGGTGAACGCCGAGCGCAGCGCGGTCCATTGTCCCTGTGCTTCGAGGGTCTGGTTCACGCTCTCCTTCGCCAGTTTCAGAGCGAAGCTCGGCCGCTTGGCAATCCGACCGGCCATCGCCATCACGAACGGCCGCAGTTCGTCGCCGGCCACCACGTGATTCACCATGCCCAGACGACGGGCTTCCTCGGCATCCACCCAGTCACCTGTGAAGAGCAACTCCTTGGCCTTGCGGGCTCCGAACTCCCAAGGATGGGCGAAGTACTCCACGCCGTTGACGCCCATGCCCACCACCGGGTCGCTGAACAACGCATCGTCGGCGGCCACGATCACATCGGCCACCCACAGCAGCATCAACCCACCGGCGATGGTCTTGCCCTGGGCGGCCGCGATCAACGGTTTCGGGATGTTGCGCCACCGCCAGCACATCTGGAAGTACACCTCTTCCTCCCAGGCCATGTGCCCCTCTTGACCCTCCCGGCCGTACCCGCCGTGGGTGGACACGAGGTCGAAGTCACGGTGGCTCTCGGTGTCGCGCATGTCGTGGCCGCTGCAGAAGTGCGGCCCGTCGGCCTGCAGCACGATCACCTTCACATCGCTGCGGCGCGCTGCGTCGTCGAACGCCGCGTTCATCTCGTACGTCATCCGCTTGTTCTGCGCGTTGCGACTCTCGGGACGATCGAGGGTGACGACGGCGACGCCGCGTTCACCAGGGTCGACCACCTCGTAGCGAATGGTCTGCAGGGCTTCGAGCGAGACGCTCATGCTGGCTCCTTCGTGAGACTGGTCGTGGCGCGCGATGGCGTGAAGACGAGATGCAAACTCGACAGTCCGCGCAGCGTCATCGACAGCTCGCGATGGGTCACGACGTCGACGGTGGTGTCGAGCGCCCACCCGGTGGCCCGGCCGAGCAGCGTCTCGAACGCGAGGCGGCCCTCGCTCCGCGCGAGCGCGGCGCCGGGGCAGAAGTGCGGGCCCTGGCCGAACGCGAGATTGGTGCGGGCGTTGGCGCGGGCGTGGTCGAACGAGGCTGCGTCGGGATACCTCGCATCGTCACGATTCGCACTGCCGTACATCATCATCAGGATCGAACCCGCCGGAATCGCGACCCCTCCCACCTCGACATCGACCTTGGCGACCCGGGGCAGCATCTGCACCGGGCTCTCGAGCCGCAACGCCTCCTCAACGAGGTTCGGGATCAGACGGTGATCGGCCGACACCGCACCCATCTGATCTGGGTGTTCGATCAGCAGGAGCATCGCCGCGGCGATCAGCTTCGTGGTGGTCTCGTTGCCTGCCACCAGCAACTGCTCGATCACGTTCAACAACTCGGCTGTCTCGAGCGGCTGCCCGGCGCGCTCGCCCGAGTCGAAACGTGCCTGCACGAGATCGCTCAGCAGATCGTCTCGCGGCGACTCCTGGCGCTCTCTCACGCGCTCGACCATGTAGTGCTGCATCTCGACCCGGCTGCGCGCACACTCGATCTGCTGTTCGGGCGTCAGCAGGCCAGACAGTGGGGCGACGGAGTCATCGCTCCACTTCTTGAAGCGCGGCATGTCGGCGCGGTCGACCCCGAGCGCATCGGCGATCACGGTGAGCGGCAGTCCCACGGCGAACTCGGTCACCAGCTCGACGCGGCCGCTGGCGATCCACCGATCCATCAGTTCGTTCGCGATCTGGCGGATCTCGCCTTCCAGCTGAGCGACCCGCTTGGGCGTGAACGCCTTGTTCACCAAGGATCGGAACTGGGTGTGGCTGGGGGGGTCGTTGGTGAGCAAGGTGTTCACCGACGGGTACCCCTCGGCCTGGATCGCCTTCAGCTCGTCACTCGCCGGACCCGAGACGAAGGAGTTGCGCATGTCGCTGCTGAACCGCTCGGTGTCGCGCACGACGGCCAGGACATCGTCGTAGCGGCTCACCACGTAGAAGCCCAGCGGTGTCTGGTGCACCGGTGCCTCCTCGCGGACTCGCCGGTAGTAGTCGTACGGACACTCGAGCACCTCAGGGCTGACCAGGATCTCGTCGGTCACGCTCATGTCCTGCTCCTGCTCTCGTCGTTGTGCTGGTTCTCGTCGTTCTGGTCGCTGGATGATTCCCGATAGTCGCCGAAGGTCTTGTCGCGCTCGGACAGCGCTGTCGTGACGCCCTTGGAGAACTGTGCGAAGTACTCACGCGAGCTTCGCTGATGGAAACCGAGCGCGTTGATGTCGGCGGTGGCGCGCATGCCGTCGCGCATGCCCATCGCCTCCATCGCGCGGTGCACCACCCGCTTGTTCAGGGCTTGCAGATCGGGTGGCACCTTGGCAACCCGCTGGGCGATCTCGAGCACGCGCTCGTCGAGCTCGGCCGCATCGAAGGCCCGATTCGCGAAGCCCGCGTCGACGGCCTCGTCGCCGGTCATCGAGTCGCCCGTGAGCATCGCCTCCATCGCGCGGCGCATGCCGAGCAGCCACACGTGCCACGCCATGTCGGGCGAGCTCATGCTGCGCACCGGCGGATAGCCGATCTGAGCGTCATGGGCGACATAGACGAGATCGCACGCGGTTGCCAGTTCCGTGCCACCGGCGAGGCAGAACCCGTGCACCTGGGCGATCACCGGCGTCGCGAGGTCCATCATCTGGAACCAGCCGTTGAGCACGTGGCGGGCCCATCCGCCGTCGGCT
>JAYSLK010000653.1:0-7653 GCA_043725585.1 Actinomycetota bacterium | reverse complement strand
TGACGCTCGCGGACATGACGTGCCTCCTGACGACGAACGGATCGGAGCCCTCGCCCGGAACTCGTTCGGATCCAAACGATAGTGTCGCTCATCGTGCCGGGTGCCTTCTCCAGCGACGACGACGCCGAGATGCGTCAGGCCGAACGCGACGTCACCCAGGCGTTCGTCGGTCAGGCATTCGACTTCGCTGCGCTGTTGGCCGTCAGCAACGTGTTCCGTGCCGCGACCGCCGTCCGCAACCACATGGAACGCGAGGTCCTGAGCTCGCACCAGCTGAGCTGGAGCGCCTTCGTCGTGCTGTTCGTGTTGCGAGTATGGGGCAAAAAGGAGTCGCACGAACTGGCACGCGAGGCGGGGATCACCGGAGGCACCTTGACGGGCGTGCTCACGACGCTCGAGCGACGCGGATTCGCGCAGCGTTCCGTGCATCCCAACGACGGCCGTCGAGTGATCGTGCGTCCGACGGCAAAGGGTCGGCGCACGGTCGACGAGATCATGCCGATGTTCAACCATCATGAGGCGATCGTGACCGCGGATCTGTCGTCCACCGACCGTCGCGAGCTGACCCGCCTTCTGCGCACGGTGCTCGCGACGCTCGATGCCGCGGCGCCGCCCACGCCTCCGACCGGCTGAGGTCTCGCCCGCTCGAGGCGGCACTCGATCGACGGTTTCGACCGACGGACGTGCACTGAGTTCGCAGCCCTTCCGTGCGCGACTACATTTTCGTTTGGAACCAAATGATCTTGGGAAGATGAACCTTGGAAGACGAACCTCGGGATGGGAGCACACATGGGTGAGATCGTCGGAGCGGCCATCGTGTCGCACGTGCCACCGATCGTGATGGGCGACGGCGTGCGGGCCGCCCTCTACGGCGCGGCTGGCACCACGCTCGTCGACGGGCTCCACCGGATGCGGCGAGACAAGTTCGACCTCCTCGACGTCGACAGCGTGGTCGTGTTCGACACGCACTGGTTCAGCACGGTGGAGCACATCCTCACCGCCCATGATCGGCGCGAGGGGATGTTCACGAGCTCAGAGCTGCCCCGAGGGATGAACGGTCACCACTACGACATGCCCGGTGACCGCGAGCTCGCCGAACGGTTCGAAGCGATCAGCAACGCCCGCAACGACACACGTGCGCTGGCATGCGCCGACCCGTACCTGCCGGTGCACTACTCGACGACGAACCTGCTGCCGTTCCTCCAGAGCGCCGACGAGGCGTGGTTGAGCATGAGCATCTGTCAGACCGGCACTCCGGCCGACTGGCTGTTGGCCGGCGAGTTGCTGGCTCGTGCGATCGGCGAACTGGATCGACGCGTCGTGCTGCTCGCCTCCGGCGGTCTGTCTCACCGGTTCTGGCCGATGCGCGAGTTCTCCCAACACGAAGCAGCGGGCCTCGAGCACATCCGCACGCCCGAGGCCCGGGCCGCCGACGAGCAGGTGCTCACGTGGATGCAAGACGGTGACCACGCGTCGATCATCGATTTCTGGCCCGAGTACCGCCAGCACTCCCCCGAGGCGTTCTTCGCCCACTACCTCATGATGGTGGGGGCGATCGGCGGGCGCGCGTGCACCGCCACGGGCGAGCTCTTCTCGGACTACGAGTCATCGGCGGGCACTGGTCAGGTGCACGTGTGGTTCGACGGTCCGTTCGCGGGCTAAGCATCTCGCCATGCGTTTTGCCAACCTCCAAGGCCGTGCGATCATCGTCATCGCCGGTGCCGACCAGGTCGACCGGGCGGTCGACGTCGAACAGGCGAGCGACGGCCGCCTCGGCAGCGATCCGGCGGTCTATGTCGATCTGACCAACCATCCGCTGCTCGCAAGCGTCGCGTCTGCGGCCTCGGTCAGCGACTGGCCGGCGATCGACCTCTCGCAGTTGGGCGCCCCGGTGCCTCGACCCCCGAAGGGCCTGGGCGTGGGGCTCAACTACCGCACTCATGCCCTCGAATCGGGCCGCGAGCTCCCGACCGAGCCACATCTGTTCGGCAAGACGGACAACTGTGTGGCTGGCCCGTTCGACGACGTCATCGCGCCAGCGGGCCGGCACGAGATCGACTACGAGGCAGAGGTCGTCATTGCGTTCGGCCGCACCTGCAAGAACGCCACGGAGGCCGAAGCCTGGAGCTACATCGCCGGCGTCACCGCGGGGCAGGACATCTCAGACCGGGGCGAGCAGTTCCGGCCGCCGATCAAGCAGTTCACGATCGCGAAGAGCTACGACACGTTCGGCCCCACCGGTCCGTTCCTGATCACTCCCGACGAACTGCCGGACCGGGACGCACTCGACCTCACGGGCATCGTCAACGGCGAGATCATGCAGCAGGCGAACACGAGCGATCTGATCTTCTCGATACCAGCGCTCGTGGTCTGGCTCACGAGGTTCATGACCTTCGGGCCCGGCGATCTCGTGTGGACCGGGACGCCCGGTGGCGTAGGCGAAGCGCGCTCACCACAGCGCTTCCTGGTGGACGGCGACGTGATCGAGACCACCGTGTCGGGCGTGGGCACGATGCGCAACCGCGTCGTGGTCCGCTGACACGGCGCACACCACCAGGCATCCGAACAGAACTCGAATCCGAGGAGGAGCGCTTCCATGAAGGTGATCGACGAGGGCGACAAGAGCGTGGTGTACGGAGGGCGATTCTCCGGCACCGTGACGCTCGAGATGATGAACGCCACAGCGCCCGACATCGATGCGGGAGTCAACGGGCCCGACACGGCACTCGTTCACTTCGCCAACGGTGCGGTCACGTTCTGGCACTCCCATCCGGGCGGCCAGCAACTGTTCGTGGTGAGCGGCGACGCCCGCGTCGGCACCGAGGCCGACGGGGAGGTGGCGCTCAATGAGGGGAGCCTGGTCGTCTGCCCGGCGAACGAGCCTCACTGGCATGGGGCCATGCCCGGTCGCGACACCACCCTCCTCGCTCTCACATGGGGCACCACCCAGTGGACCGACAGATCGCCTCTGTGACGTGAGCGCCGGACGCGCCCCGTACGACGTCGCCATCGTCGGCCTCGGGCCCACCGGTGCGACCATGGCCAACCTGTGCGGGATGTGGGGACTGCGCACGGTCGTGTTCGAGCGATCCACTGCGCCGTATCCACAGCCCCGGGCGTGCCACCTCGATGCCGAGATCGCCCGCGTCTTCCAGCATCTCGGCTTCGAAGACGAGCTGCGCGACCTGCTGACGGTGTCGGCAGGCATGGAGTACGTCGATGCCGACGGGGCCACGCTGTTCAGCTTCGAGGGCTTCGAGCGCGACCCGGTGCTCGGCTGGCACGAGGACTACGTGTTCGTGCAACCGGAGATCGACACCATGTTGCGTTCGGGGCTCGAGCAGTACGCACATGTCGACGTGCACCACGGCACCGCCGCACCCGGGCTGGCCGAGCTCCGCCGGACTGCGCGGTTCGTCGTCGCCTGCGACGGCGCGACGAGCCCCGTCCGCGAGCAGATGGGCATCGCACTCACCGACCTCGGCTACGACGAGCGGTGGCTCGTCGTCGACGTCATCCTCCACACGGTCGGTGAGCCCCCGTTGCCGGGGATCATCCAGCAGGTGTGCGACCTGCGGCGGCTCGCCACGTTCGTGCCATCCCACGGACGGCATCGGCGATGGGAGTTCCGCCTGGCCAACGACGAGCTGGTCCCCGATACCTGGCGGCTGCTCGCCCACTGGGGGGTCACACCTTCGAACGCGGAGCTGGTTCGGGCCGCGAGTTACCGGTTCCACGCGCTCATGGCCGAGCGTTGGCGGGACGACGGGGTGTTCCTGGCAGGTGACGCCGCCCATCAGATGCCGCCGTTCATGGGCCAGGGCATGTGCAGCGGCGTGCGCGACGCGGCGAACCTCGCGTGGAAGCTCGCCACGGTCGTTCACGATGGTGCGCCCGAGACGTTGCTCGACAGCTACGAGAACGAACGGCGACCCCATGTGGCGACGGTGACCGCCCTCTCGATCGAGGCCGGACTGTTGATCAGTCGCCTCGCGATCGATCCAACGGCGACGCCCGAACCCGATCGACCCGATCCGACCCGATGGTCGCGCCTCCCCGGCCTCGACCTGGGCGGGCCGTTCCCCGTGGGGCATCAGCTGCCGCAACCGGACCGGCTCGACGAGAGCCTGCCCGACGGCTGGGTCTGGGTGGCATCCGACCGTTCGTTCACCGCCCCCGATCACCCCCAGCCCGATCACCCCCAGCCCGGCCCGCACGTGCCGGTGGTGATCGAACCACGAGCGACGTGTGGCCACCGTGCCGTCCTCGTCCGCCCCGACCGTTACATCGCTGCCGCCGTCTGACCACCCACCACCCGCGATGAGAGATGAGTGGCTGTACCGCCCCTATCTCGCATCGCCCGACCCGCGAACCCGCTTCCGATGAGAGATGGGAGCACCAGCGGCACTCATCTCTCATCGCCGGTGGTGGTCAGAGGAAGCGGCTGGTCCCTTCGAACAACAGCGCCGCAGCGTCGCCGGGAATGCGCAGGTCGAGGTCGTCATCGGGCACCTCGACGCTCACCGGCGCCGTGGACGGCAGCAGCTCCATGAACGAGCGCAGATCGAACTCACCGTCTCCAGGTGGCTCACGGTGATGCAGGCAGTCCTGGACGTAGTCGTCGAGCACGGGGTCGAGTGGGCCGTCGTTGAGCTGGATGCTGAACACCAACGCGGGATCAAGTCCAGCCAGCGACAACAGTCCGGAGCCTCGGAACACGTGCCACGAATCGACGCACAGCCCCACGTTCGGACGATTCGCACGGTCGGTCAACTCGGCGGCGGCCGCCGCATCACCGATGTCGGTGAACGGGAGGAACTCGATCGCGAGCGAGCAATCGAACGGGGCGATGCGGTCGGCGACCTTGGCCAGCCACTCGCCGGCCGCAACCCGATCGATCGCGCCGTCGAACCGAGGGATGGTCTGGATGCGATCGGGCCGGTACGTGGCCACGAGGTGCACGAACGTGTCGAGTTGCACATCACCGAAGATCGGCAGTGCCTCCAACTCGGCGACCCGCGTGTCGTGGTCGGCCAGGATGCCCAGCAGATCGTGGTCGGACAGCCCCGCGGCGCGCTGCTTCGACCAGTCGCCCACGTACATGCCGAACCCATCGAAGCCGGCGTTGCGGGTGGCCGCGGCTCGCTCGACGAACGTCGCGTCGCGGATCGAGAAATGGGCGAGCACCACCTGGCGAGTCATGGGGCAATGCTTGCACGGCGCTGCTGCACGGCGCGCACGCCTCGACGACGGCGATCGCCACGATGCCGCGGCCGATCACGCGTCGGGACGCGTCGTCACTTCGATGCCGAGCTCGGCCATCAGCTGATCGGCGAGCACCAGGTACTGCTCGGCATCGACCGCGACCGGCCGTAGCGACGAGACACCGCGCACTCCGGCCAGCTGCGAGCCGTGGAGCTGGCAGCGAACGAGCTGGACGTGCGAGAACTCGGCCTCGGTCAGATCGCAGTCCCACCACGCGACTCCCTCGAAGGCGGCGCCTCGCAGATCGGCAGCGCCGAGCCTGCAGCGATCGAACCGCACACGCTGCCCTTTCGCGACGGCCAGGTTCACGGCCTCCAATCGACACTCCGTCAGACGCACGTCGTGCCATCGTGACGACGCGAGTTGCGCTCCGGACAGACGCGTATCGCACATCGCCACACGAGTGAACGCTGCCTCCTGCAGGTCGGCACCCGAGAGATCGCAGTTCGCGATCGTCACGTCGATCCAGCGCGATCCCATCAGTCGCGCACCCACCAGCGATGCCCCGACGAGGCGAACGCCGCGCAGTTCGAGCGGTTCGTCGAATCCGTCGGGCAAGATCCCGGTGAGCTCGACGTCGGTGAAGTCGCCGTCGGTGGCATCAGCGAGGTCGAGCACCGGCATGCGAGGTGCCATCCGTGGCCCGAGCGGTGTGTCATCCGGGGTGCTCTGACCGCGTGGTGCCACAGGACCACCCTACGACGTCGCGCTGACGCTGCCGATCTCGGCGGGCACTCCCCCAACAGCGATGAGAGATGAGTGGCCGTGGCGCACCCACCTCTCATCGCCGCACAGCCCGAGACCCGAGCGATGAGAGATCGGGGCGGCACCGACACTCATCTCTCATCGCTGGTGTTCAGGCTGGGTGGAGGATCAAGGGACAGCGTTTGATGCCGTTGATGAAGTTGCTGCGCACTCGTTCCACCGGGCCGGCGAGCTCGACGCGGTCGACCCGGCGGGCCAACGCCTCCAGGAAGATGCGTACCTCGAGCCGGGCCATCCACTGGCCGAGGCACAGGTGTGGTCCGCCTCCGCCGAAGGTGACATGGCGATTCGGCGTGCGCCCGAGGTCGAACCGACGCGGATCCGGAAACTGCGTCGGATCGAAGTTCGCAGCCGCGTACCACGTGACCACCTTGTCGCCGGCAACCATCCGCACCCCACCGAGCTCGACGTCGACCGTGACGGTGCGGCGGAAGTGAACTTGTGGGCACGCCCACCGCAGCACCTCCTCGACGGCGGTGTCGAGCAGTTCCGGTTCGGCCCGCAATCGGGCGAACTGCTCCGGGTGCTGCGCCAGCGCGATGAGCGCCTGGGTGAGCGAGTGGCGGGTGGTCTCGTTGCCCGCGATCAACAGCAACAGCAGGAACGTGCCTCGCTCGCGTTCGGAGAGTGGCACGCCGTCGACGACCGCGTCGGCGAGAATCGTGATGACGTCGGCCGCCGGGTCGGCGCGGCGGGCAGCGGTCAGCCGCTCGAAGTGCTCGAACACCTTCAGCGACACCGGGCTGCGAAACGGCAGCAGGCGATACGGATCGGTGTCGACGCGGTCGGACACGCCACCCAACTGTTCGTCGACGAAGTCGGGATCGGCGCTGTAGACGATCTGGTCGGCCCAGTGGAACAGCCGTGGCGCATCGTCGTGGGACACGCCCATGATGTCGACGAGCATGCGGATCGGCAGTTCTCGCGCCAGTTCGGCCACCGCGTCGACCTGACCGGCCCCGATCGTCTGGTCGAGCAGATCGTCGACGAGGCGTCGAGCCCCGCCGGCGTACCGCTCCATCGTCGGCTTGGCAAAGGCTGGGTTCACCAGTTGCCGAAGCCGCGTGTGGCGGGGTGGGTCGGTTTCGAGCATGGTGCGCCGGGCCGCCCTTGCGTCGGGTTCCATCTCTTCGATCTCGGTGCCGCCGACCTCGCTCGAGAACGTACGCCAGTCCTTGTGCACGTCGACCACGTCCCGCCAGCGGGTGAGCGACCAGAACCCGACGCCGTCGTGGCCGTTGTGCGGCCCCTCGGCTACCCACGCGACCGGTGCCTCATCGCGGAACCGGTCGTAGACAGCGAGGGGCATGCCCCGCGCGTACACGTCGTGAGAAACGACGTCGAGCCCGGGAATCGACTCGGCGCGGGGTCCGGCGGTCATGGGTTCCTCACACGGCCAACGTAACCCCGCGCGAGCTGACGATTCGTACCGATGCCACGACCTGTCGCCGGCCTTCGCACCTGTCGTCGCACGCGGGCCTCCACCCGTACGATCGGCGCACGCCGCTCTGGCGGCCTGAGGTGTTCGGAGGTGTGACGCCACGTGCGCGCCGTGATGGTGTTGAGCGAGAATTGGACGATCATCCGGCCCGACGACCTCGGCGCTGTGGTCGATCTGGCGGT
>JAYSLK010000652.1:0-4735 GCA_043725585.1 Actinomycetota bacterium | reverse complement strand
CTCGTCACCTCGGCCACCGAGGCGCTCACGCTCATGTCGGCCGCGATGGCGCTCAACCTCATCCTGGGTTACACCGGACAGATCTCGATCGGTCACTCGGCGTTCTACGGCACTGGTGCGTACATCACCGGCATCCTCGTGTCGAAGTACGAGTGGAGTCCTTGGCTGACCTTCCCCGTGGCATTCGCATTCGCATTCGTGGTCGGCGTGCTCGTGTCGTTCCCCGCGTCGCGGATCAAGGGCGTCTACCTGGCGCTCGTCACGTTGGCCCTGGCGCTGGTGTTCCCGAACCTGCTGCGCTGGCCGAAGCTCGAATCGCTCACCGGTGGAGGCCCGGGCCTGCCCAACAGTGACTCCGCGATCGACACCACCGGGTTCGACATCGGCCGCCGCGCCGGACAGATGCGAAACTTCGAGATCTTCGGTTGGGACCCCTTCGGAGATCTCCGCGGGCAGGGTGCGATCCCGTTCTACTACTGGATCGCTGCTGGCATCGCCGTGATCGTCTACCTGGTCATCCGAGGAGTGGTGAAGAGTCGGGCCGGTCGCTCGCTGATCGCGGTGCGCGACAATGAGACGGCGGCCGCGGTGATGGGGGTGAACGTCGTTGCGACCAAGGCCTTTGCATTCGGAATCTCCGCCGGCCTGTGTGCGCTGCCCGGTTCCGTGACGGCGATCCGACTCGGCGCCGTGTCGCCCGACATCGCCACGCTGACGATCATCGGTGCGCTGACGTTCCTCATCATCATGGTGATCGGCGGTGCCGGCTCGCTGTGGGGACCGGTCATCGGTGCGGCGCTGTTCGTGTTCGTCAGTGACCGAACGGGCGGGTGGGCCGAAGACGAGAACATCCCCGGTCTGCTGCGTCCGTTGTTCGGTTGGTCGAAGATCCCGCCTGGCACGGGCATCTTTGCCGTGATCCTCATCGTGTTGATGTTCGTGGCTCCGCGAGGGCTGGTCGGCGTGTGGAAGCAGTACAGTCCCAGGCTCGTGCGAGTCGTCCCCCGCCCGGCGGGGTCGGCGGCCGCCGACCATCCGGCCCTTGCGGCCGAGGACATGAGCACCAACAACTGAAGCACCATCAGTTGATCCACCAATCATTGAACCAAGAGGGGGAGAGCGAATGACTCGACGTCAGAAGACGATCACCGCCGCGTTCGCTGCGGCTGCACTGTTGCTCGCGGCGTGCGGTGGCGACGAGGAGACGACCACGACCGACGCCGCGCCAGAGGCCACCGAGGCTCCGGAAGCGACCGAAGCGCCAGGCGCGACCGAGGCTCCGGAGGCGACCGAGGCGCCAGGTGCGACCGAGGCTCCAGCGGCCACCGAGGCTCCGGCAGCCGAAGGTTGGGCCGTGAACACCGATGACTGCATCGATCCCGACGCGGCGAACGCGCCCATCGAAGGCACGATCAAGATCGGCTCGGCCATGCCGCTCACCGGAGGCGTTGCCGCTGCGGCCTTCGCGCCGGTGAAGGACGGCTTCGACGCCTACATCAAGTACGCGAACGCGGAAGGTCTCGTCGACGGGTACACCCTCGAACTCGCGATCGAGGACGACCAGTACAACCCGGAGTTGACCCCTGGTGCTGTGAACACCCAGATCGACGCCGGCGCGCACCTCTTCGCGGCCATCCTCGGTTCGCCGAACAACGGCGCCGTTCGCGACCTGCTGAACGACGAGTGCATCCCGCAACTCAACGCTCTCACCGGCTCGCCGGCGTGGGGCGAGGTGGCCGACTACCCGTGGACCACGGGTCTGCTGGTGCCGTACACCGTCGAATCCAGGGTGTATGCCGCTCAGATCGCCGAACAGTTCCCCGACGGCGCCACCGTGTCGTTGTTCTACGTGAACAACGAGTTCGGTCAGATCTACGCCGAGGCGTTCAAGGATGTCGCCGATGAGTACGGCCTGGAGATCGTCGGCGAGCAGACCATCGAGGCCACCGATTCCAACCCGCCGACATCGCAGGTCACCACCATCGCCAGCGAAGGCGCCGACATCGTGATGGCCGTGCCGCTCGGCGCGGGCTGCATCTCGTTCCTGTCGGAGATGGCCAACGCCAAGGCGCAGAACACCGACTGGGTGCCGCTCACGTTCATCACCAACACCTGTGCGAACAGCCTGATCCTCGGTGCCGCCGGTGCCGCTGCTGACGGCCTCTACACGAGCAGCAACCTCACCGACGTCACCGATGAGGCCAACGCTGCGCTCCCCGCTGTCGCCGAGTACCTGGCGTTCATGGAGGGCGAGGGCAAGGGCGACATCGTGGCCACCGCCACCGCCGGCTGGACCGCCGGTGAGGTCACCGTGGCGATCCTCGCGCAGGCGGCAGCCTCTCCGGAGGGACTCACCCGAGCGTCGATCATCAACGCGGCACGCAACTTCGAGTTCGTGCCGACGCTCGCCCGTGCAGGTGTGCAGGACAAGTCACAGGGTGAAGAAGATCCGTACCTGGCCGAGTCGCTGCAGGTGCTCGTGTACGACGCCGACACGGCGACCTTCGAAGAAGTGGGCGAGCTCATCACCGACTTCGAGACCTGACCGTCGGGGGCTTTGCCCCTGAGTCTCCGAGGGACGTCGACACCGTCGACACGTCTGACACCGTCCGTTCGGGTCGTGAACCCCGGACGACGTGACATGCGAGCGAGGCCCGCCCGTGAGGGCGGGCCTCGCCGCGTCTCGTTGGCTGCGTGTCGTCGCTCGCTGCTCGGCTGCCGCAGTGCTGTTGCGCGGCGTCCGGTACGGAAACGGAATTGACCTTCCGGTTAGATTCGTCCTGCCTGGATTCGGGCCGACGCAGCGGATGAACTGCACGCTGATCATGAGGGGGCTGTCGTATGGCGTTGATCGCCGGTGACCGGGCGCGAGAGCGCCCCGACCAGGTTGCCTTGCGCGACGACAGGGTTGCGCTCGGATGGTCCGACGTCGATGACGCTCTCAACCGGGTGGTGAACGGGCTGCACGCACGGGACCTCGGCGACGCACGCCGCGTGGCGGTGTACGCCGAAAACGCCTCCGAGGTGGTGCTCGCCCATCTCGGTGCCCTGCTCGCCGGCGCCAGCTCGGTGCCGCTCAACTTCCACCTCAACGCCGATGAAGCTGCCTACATCCTCCGCGACTCGCAGACCTCGGTGCTGTTCGTCGGACCCGAGAACCTCGAGCGTGGCCTCGACGCGGCACGCCAGGCGGGCGTGGCAACCGTGATCGCGTGGCGCAGTCCGGATGCGGCGGTCCTGGGCGCCGAGGTGTGGGAGGACTGGCTCGCGAGCGCCTCGGCCGATGAGCCACGTACCGACGTGGCGCCTCGGCCCAACCTCATGTACACCAGCGGCACGACCGGAGTGCCGAAAGGGGTCGATCTGGCCCCGACGATGTTCGCCGGTGGCGACACGGTGGTCGAACACGTCGCCGCGCTGGCGCAGAACCGGTTCGCCCAGTTCGGCACCCATCTCGTGGTGGGCCCGATGTACCACACCGGCCCACTGTCGGGCATGCGCATCCTCGCGGCCGGCACGCCGGTGGTGGTGCTCGGGCGCTTCCATCCCGAGCGCGTGCTCGAAGCGATCGAGACCTATGGGTGCGAGACGACCGTCATGGTGCCCACGCACTTCAAGCGGATGCTCGAGCTGCCGGCCGACGTGAAAGCGCGCTACGACGTGACGGCGATGAAGCTGGTGGCTCACACCGGCGCAGCCTGCCCGATCGACGTGAAGCACCAGATGATCACGTGGTTCGGGCCGATCTTCAACGATGCCTACGGATCCACCGAGGTGGGCACGATCTGCGCGATCGGCAGCCAGGAGTGGATGGAGCATCCGGGCAGCGTGGGACGCGTGATCCCCCCGTTCGCCCGAGCGATCGTGGTGGGCGACGACGATCAGGAGGTACCCGCAGGAACCGAAGGGCGGCTGTACTTCGAGGACAGCACGGGCCGCGGCGTGGTGTACCCGAACGATCCCGACAAGACCGCCAAGGCCCATCTACGACCCGGCGTGTTCACCATCGGTGAGATCGGCTACGTCGACGACGAGGGCTTCGTCTACATCACCGACCGCTTCAGCGACATGATCGTTGCGGGAGGAGTGAACATCTACCCGGCCGAGGCCGAAGCGGTGATCGCCGAGCACCCGAAGGTGGCCGACGTGGCCGTGATCGGCGTGCCCGACCCCGACCTCGGAGAGGCGGTGAAGGCCCTAGTGGTGCCGCTCGACCCCGCTGATCCACCGAGCCCCGACGAGCTGATCACCCTGTGCCGATCGAAGCTCGCCGGCTACAAGTGCCCACGGACGCTCGACATCGTCGCCACCGTGGGCCGCAACGCGATGGGCAAGATCAACAAGAAGGCGCTCCGCGCACCGTACTGGGAAGGGAGCCGGACCATTGGCTGAATCGACCGCCTCGCCACGACCAGCAGAAACGCTGATCGTTGCCGACGACCCGGCGCCGCAGGTTCGCCGGCTCACGCTCAACCGCCCGTCCAAACGCAATGCGCTGTCGAACGGACTGCGCACCGAGTTGTTCGCTGCGCTCGCGGTCGCCGACGCCGATCCGGAGATCCGGGTGATCGTGATCCGGGGCGCCGGTCCATGCTTCAGCGCCGGGTACGACCTCGCCCAGGATCCCAGCGAGCCGCTGCCGTGGCCGATCACCAGAGCCGACGGCGGATGGGCCCGCCACGTGCTCAACGGCTGGTTCCAGATGATGGACCTCGCGACGCCGGTGATCGCCCAG
>JAYSLK010000651.1:0-7795 GCA_043725585.1 Actinomycetota bacterium | reverse complement strand
CGTCGGCGCCGTCGTCGTCGAGGTAGATCGCGTCTGGCAGCGAGTCGTCGCCGCCGATCACGATGGTGGGTCGCCTTGCCGAGCCCGTCGAGCCCCTCGAAGCCCTCCCCGGTTCCGGGCTGGGAGAGATCGGCGCCGACGGCGCGGACCGGGCCTCGGCCGAGTCCGACCCGGCGCGGTCGGTGGCCGGGATTGCAATCGTCCACAGTTCGGTCGAATCGTCCAGTGGGGTGCTCGTCGGCGGGATGCTCGTGGGTGGGATGCTCGCCGGCGGGATGTCCGCCGGCGGGATGTCCGCCGGGGAGATGTCCGCCGGGGAGAGAGCGTCGGGGGTCGAACCAGGGAGGTCGTCGAGGTCGGCACGAGGGAGGTCGTCGAGGGTGAGATCGAGCAATCCGTCGAACGTGGGGTCGAACGTCGGATCGACCCCGAACTCGTCGAGCTGGTCGTCGAGATGGTCGTCGAGGTGGTGTCGGGGGCGCGCACTGCCGGTGGGCGTGCCGGTGAAGGCGTTGCGCAACTCGTCGAGCACGGTGTCGGGCACGTCGCCGCCATGGCTCGGCGTCGGTTCCCCGATGCGGATCACCACTCCCGGCTCGCTCGAATGTCCCGGCGCACTCGCGTCTCGCGGCACCCGGTCTGGCCCCGACCCTGACGGGCCGCCTTTCGCTTTGCGCCAGCTCACCACATCACACCCGAGGCGTGGTCCGCTTCCACGTCCGCGAAGCCCACGAGCTTCACCTCGCTACGCATCACGTAACCCGTCTCGGCCTCAACACGGTTGCGCACCAGATCGATCAGCGCGCGCACGTCGGCGGCCCGCCCACCATCGTCTGCCTGGATGAAGTTGGCGTGCTTGTCGCTCACGTGCGCCGTGCCCAGCCGATGTCCGCGGAGACCGCATCGTTCGACGAGAGCGCCGGCGGTCACTTCGCCCGGCACCGGGTTCACGAACACCGAGCCGGCGTTCTGACCACCGGGTTGGTGTTCGCGACGCCAGCGCACGATCTCATCGAGCTCTGCGGCGCCCGTGACACGATCGCCGTCGGCAAGCCGCAGACGGGCCGACAGCACCACCTGATGATCAGCCAGGTCCGAGCCACGAAACCGCAGTCCCAGGCGGGCGGCGGGCAGCACCGCGAAACCGGCCCGATGCAGGTCGAACACATCGACGTCGACCAGCGTCGCGGCCATGTCGGAGCCATGCCCGCCGGCGTTCATCCGGACACCGCCGCCCACCGAACCCGGCACACCGACCGCCCACTCGAAACCGGTGAGCGATGCCGCCACCGTTCGGCGGGCCAGCATCGGCAATGCGACCGCCCCACCCGCGTGCACCAGGGTGTCGGCGACGGTGATCTCGGTCCCGAGATCCGCCAGCGAGACGGCGACACCCTTGAATCCGTCGTCGGCCACCAACAGGTTCGAGCCACGACCCACGACCAACACCGGCACCTCGCCGGCGCGGCAGGCTTCGGCGACGATCGCGAGGTCGTCGACGTTTCGAGGTCGCACGAACAACGCTGCCGCACCACCGACCCGATAGGTGGTCATCGGGCCGAGTGCGACATCGTGGGCGACCGACGAGCCCAACGCACGGAGAACCGATGCCGCGAGGTCGAGTCCGGCTGTCGGGGCTGGCCGAACAGGTTTCGTCACCGACCCACCCCGCTTCCGAGACCGTCCGCCAGGCGCTGCGCACGACGCTCGATCACCTCGGTCGGGAACGAAGCGATGTCGCCGCACCCCATCGAGACACACACGTCGCCCTCGCGGAGCTCGTCGGCGACGAAGTCGATCAGGTCGTGGCGCCGCGGCAGCCACACCACGCGAGCGGAAGGATGGGCGTCGAGGACGGCGTTCACGACGAGCTTGCCGGTGACGCCGGGGATCGGGATGGTGCCGCTGGCGAAGATGTCGGTCAGCACCACCACATCGGCATCGGTGAAGGCATCGGCGTACTCGAGCCACATCACCGACATCCGGTTGAACCGATTCGGCTGGAAGACCGCGATCACGCGCCGCCAGCCATCACCGCTGTGCCGCGCCGCCGCCAGGTCGGCTGCGATCTCCGCCGGCAGATGCGCGTAGCTGTCGACCAGGGTGGCCCCCTCCGACGTCCCCCTGACGTCGAAGCGGCGAGCGACGCCGCCGAACCGGGCGAGCGCTGCCGCTGCAGCTTCGAACGGCACCCCGATCTCGAGCGCCAGCGCGATCGCGCCCGTTGCGTTGCGCACGTTGTGGATGCCACGAAGCGGTAGGTCGACGACGCCCAGCCGTTCGCCGTGGCGTTCGACCGCGAATCGATGCGCCCCGTGCTCGGCCACGACGTCGACCGCACGCACATCGGCACCGGCACCTGTGCCGTAGGTGAGCGCGCCGTTCTGGCGATGGCGCTCGGCGAGACTCTGGCAGATCGGGTCGTCGAAGCACAGCACCTTCGGCCCCGAGATCTGGGCGAGATAGCGATCGAAGCTCTGCTCGATCGCTGCGAGCGAGCCGTAGTGGTCGAGATGGTCGGTCTCGACGTTCGTCAACACCGTGCCCTCGAGGGGGAGCTCGAGGTGGGTACCGTCACTCTCGTCGGCTTCGACCACCAACCAGTCACCCCCCGTCCACTGCGCCCCGGTTCCGGTATCGGTGACGTCGCCACCGATGACGAAGCTGGGCCTGAGACCGGCTTCGGCGAGCATCAGCATCAGCATCGACGTCGTCGTGGTCTTGCCATGTGTGCCTGCCACGGCGAGCGATCGGGCTCGCGCGCAGATCGACGCGAGCATCCCGGCACGTCGCAACGACAGGATCTGCCTGACCCGCGCCTCGTCGAGCTCGATGTTCCGCTCGGGGACGGCCGTGCTGAAAGTGATCGCCGAACAGCCGTCGACGTGTGGGCGTTGGTGACCGACATGCACCGTCACCCCTCCGGCGCGCAGGCGATCGAGGACCGGCCGCTCGCGGATGTCGCTCCCGCTCACGTCGTGGCCCATCTCGGCCAGCACGATCGCAATCGCGCTCATCCCTGGCCCGCCGACTCCCACGACGTGGATCCGTTGGGTGATCGACAGGTCGAGTGGGGCCGAGGGTGTCGGCACGCGCACAGTCATCGGGCACCCGCGGACGCGCTGCCGGCGACCTCGACGATCAGTCGGATGAGTGAGTTGCCACGGTGGCGTTCGCCCGCGGCGAAGGCAGCCGCCGACAACGATGCGAGCCGTTCGGGGTCGCCGATCAACGAGTCGACGAGCCGGCACAACGAACCGACGCTGAGGTCGCGCTCTTCGAGCAACAGCGCTGCCCCGGCATCGGTCAGTGTGCAAGCGTTGTCGACCTGATGGTTCTCGGCGGCAGCAGGCCAGGGCACCACGATCGCCGGGGTGCCCGTCGCAGCCAACTCGGCGATGGTGCTCGCACCAGCGCGGGTGATCATCAGGTCGGATGTGGCGTACAGCTGAGGCATTCGGTCTTCGTATCCGATCACGTGGTACATGATGCCCTCTGGGTCGGTGCGCGAAGGTGGCGCGTCGGCAAGCCACCGGTCACCCACCACGTGGTGCACCGCGACGTCGGATCGGTCCGACCACGCCATCACCATCGCCGACACGGCCTCGTTCAGCGCCTTGGCACCCAACGATCCACCGAAGACGGTGACGAGGAACCGGTCGGCGGGTATGCCGAGGGGCGCTCGGGCTGCGCTCCGATCCCGAGTGCGATCGATCGCGATGATCTCCGGCCTGATCGGCGCTCCGGTGAGCCTCGCCCGGGGCAAGGGCGAATCGTCGAACGCCGCCGCCACCGCTGTAGCGCCACGGGCAGCGAGCTTCGAGGCGAGGCCGGGCCGGAGGTCGTAGCTGACCACGACGATGGGAATCTTCAGCCTGCGCGCTGCGAGCGTCGCCGGCATGCTCGCATAGCCCCCGACGTTCACCACGACCGCAGGACGCAGGTCGCGCAGCAGCCGTGTGGCGCGGCGCGTGGCGGCGATCAGCTTCGGCACGATCGACACGTTGCGGCGGGTGAACGAACGCTGCAGGCCGACCACGTCGAACAGGGTGAAGCCGTAGCCGGTGGGTGGCAGCAAACGCGACTCGATGCCGCGCTCGGTGCCCACGTAGTGCAGCGACGACCGCGAGTGGCCTGCATCGACCAGTCGATCCATGATCGCCAGTGCAGGAAGGACGTGACCGGAGGTGCCACCGCCGGTGACGACGGCAAACGAGCGCGACCCCGCTTCCTCGCGTCGACCGCCTGCATCCCCGCCGCCGATGCGGCCTGCGGTGGTCATCTTCCGTGGCGGGCGACGTTCAGGAGCAGGCCGGCCGCCGCCATGCAAACGAACAACGAACTGCCGCCGGCCGAGAAGAACGGCAGCGTGAGGCCGGTGACCGGCATCAGCCCGGTGACACCGCCGATGTTGATCACCGTCTGCACCACGAGCCATCCGACGATGCCACCCGCGAGCAGGCCGCCGAAGCGGTCGCTGGCTGCGAGAGCCACCTGGACACCGCAGTAGGTGAGCGCCAGGAAGCCCCCGACGACTGCGACGACGCCGATCAGACCGAGTTCTTCTGCCACCACCGCGAAGATGAAGTCGCTGTGAGCAACGGGCAAGAAGTCTCCGAGCTTGTTCAGCCCACGACCGGGCCCCGCTCCCGTGGTGCCACCCTGAGCGATGGCGATCAGCGCCTGATACGTCTGGTAGCTGAGGTGGTCGCGATTGCCGGCCACGTCGAGGAACGCCGTGAAGCGGTCCATGCGACGCTGGCTCGACATGATGAACACCACCGTCGCTCCGAGCCCAGCGCTCGCGGCGAACGTCATCGGGATGAGCGGTGTGCCACCGACGAAGGCCACCGCGAACACGATGCCCGCGAGCACGACCGCCGATCCGAGGTCGCCTTGCAGCAGACAGAGCCCGGCGGCGAGCGCCGCCACCATGAGCGTCGGCTTGAGCGTGCGGTTCAGGTCGTGCATCTCGCCGGCGCGTTTGGTGAGCAGATCGGCGCAGTACAGCAGCACGGCCAGCTTCAGGAACTCGCTCGGTTGCAGGCTGAGCGAGCCGAGTGACACCCAGGCATTGGCGTCGTTCACCTGCAGGCCGACTCCTGGGACGAACGGCAGCAACATCAATCCCGTCGAGATGGCCAGCCCCGGCACCACGAACCGGCGCCACGACTGAGAGGGCACGCGGGCGCAGATCCACAGTGCCCCCGCGCCGAGGATCGCCCACACGACCTGGCGGTTGAACGTTCGCCATGGCGACTCGCCCTGGTGGAACAAGCGGATCGATGACGCTGACAAGACCATCACGAGGCCGAGCATCGTGAACACCGTGACGACCAGGGCGATGACGTAGAACGTCGAGGGAGCCGGACGCAGCTCGACGGGAGCGTGCGCCCCCGACGGATGACGACGCAGCGCGGCCGCTCGCTCCGCGGCCTGCCGACGCCGGATGGCGATGTTCGGCGCACTGACGCTCACGACGCGCCCCCTGTCCCATGCCGTGCCGCATGTGTTCCGGACGCGGCACCGGTGGCAGCCACGGACGCGACACCAGAAGCGGCGCGCGAAGGCGCGTCGGCGAGAGCGACGACCAGACGGCGGAAGTCGTCACCGCGGGCGGGGTATCCCCCGTCGGGGTACCAGTCGAAGCTGGCACACGCCGGCGAGAGCAACACGACGTCGCCATCGCGGGCGGCCGACCGAGCGACTGCGACCGCATCGGCCATCGAACCAGCGCGGACAACGGGCGTGGCCGGCGATGCACCGGCGAACGCCGACTCGATCTCTCCGGCGGATTCGCCGATGGCGACGACCGAGCGGATCCGAGCGGCCTCGCTGGCGAGCAGGTCGAGATCGAGGCCCTTGTTCCGGCCGCCGGCGATCAGCACGATCGATGCGAACGATCGGATCGCGGTCAGCGCAGCATGGGGCGACGTCGCTTTCGAGTCGTTGTACCACGTGATGCCATCCACCTGGCCGACCGGCTCGATGCGATGTGCCGGCACGCGAAAGCTGGCCAGGCCGGCGTCGACCGCATCGGGCGCGACCAAACCCGCCTCGACGCATGCCGCCGCCGCCGCAAGCGCGTTCGAGAGATCGTGTGGGAATCGGCGACGGAGCGAGGAGACCGATGCATACTCGCCCATGGGGCCTGCGAAACGCCGACTGTCGCGATCGGTCGTCAGGTCTCCGACCACCTGGTGATCGCCGTCGGCCAAGCCGAAGGTGACATGACGGCCGGGAGCCGTTGCGAGGCGACGCATCACCACCGCGTCCTGGGCGGATCCGACCGCCACGTCGGATGGGCGCTGCAACCGGAAGATGTTGGCCTTGGCCTGTTCGTAGGAGTCCATCGACACGTGCCAGTTCTGATGATCGGGTGCCAGGTTCAGCCAGATCGCCGCATTCGCACGGAACGAACGGATCCAGGACAACCGGAAACTGCTGCACTCCACGGCGAACGCGTCGACGTCGTCGTCGAGTGCCGTGACGAACGGGACCTCGGTGTTCCCGACTGCGACGGAGCGAACGCCGCCCGCCGCGAGCAGGGCTGCGGTGAGCATCGTCGTGGACGTCTTGCCGTCGGTGCCCGTGATCGCAACGATCGGACGCGGGCCACCTCGCCGCTCCTGCTCCCACTCGTAGGCCAGATCGATCTCGGTGCGCAACGGCACCCCGAGGGAGATCGCGGCGCGCACGAGTTCGTGGGTCTCGGGAACACCCGGTGCCGGCGAGACGAAGTCGACCGTGTGGAGCAGGCGAGCGATCGCGTCGGAGTCGGGCCGCTCCACGAGGTCGGTGCCCAACTCGCCTGCCAGTGCGCGCTTCGAATCGTCGGGGCTGTCATCGGCAACGAGAACGCGAACCCCGCGGGCAGCAAGCGCCCGCGCCACGGCTGCACCGGTCACAGCGACACCGTGCACGAGGGCCGTCTCCGAGCCCCGCCGGGAGCTCACCGCAGCCCTTCGAGCCTGGTGAAGTCGCCGATGAAGACGGCGAGCGCGGTGGCGACACAGATGCCTTGGATGATCCAGAATCGAATGATCACGGTGGTCTCGGGCCAGCCGAGCAACTCGAAGTGATGATGGATCGGCGACATGCGGAACAAGCGCTTCCTCCGACCCGACGCCTTGAACACGCCCATCTGAATCGCGACCGAACCGGCTTCCATCACGTTGATGCCGCAGATGAGCACCAACAACAACTGCGTGTTCGTGCCGAGCGACAACATCGCCAGCGCTGAACCGACACCCAACGCTCCCACGTCACCCATGAAGATCCGAGCGGGTGCTGCGTTGAACCACAAGAACCCCGCGCACGCACCCGCGAACCCTGCGGCAACGGTCGCCAGGTCGAGCGGGTTCACCACGGAGGCGTAGATCTCCGGGTTGCGAAACGCCCAGTAGCCGATGATCGCGAACGCGACGAAGCCCATCATCGCCGAGCCTCCGGCCAGGCCATCCAGGCCATCGGTGACGTTGACGGCATTGGTCGTCGCCCAGATGATGACGCCGGCCCACACGATCCACACGAACGTGTGCAGGGTCCACCCCGGAGACGTCGAACGGGTGAGCGACAGCGTCTCGCTGATCCCGGTGCCCGCCGACAACCACCAGGCCACGCCGACGGCGAGCGCGAGCGTGATCCAGCCCTTCCGCTTCCAGAAGATGCCGCGGTTGTGCGCCTTCGTGATCTTGATGTAGTCATCGAGGAAGCCCATGAACGACATGATCAACACGCCGCACCACAGGATCATCGCCTGCGTCGAGAACGCCAGGCGATCGCGCAACACGTG
>JAYSLK010000650.1:0-3477 GCA_043725585.1 Actinomycetota bacterium | reverse complement strand
CATCCTGATGGATGCGATCGGTGGCGAACCGCAGCGCAAGCAGAATGCTGCACCCGATTCCGATTCCGATTCCGACCCAGATCCCGACTCCGAAGCCTGGGCGATGTCAGCCGCGTTCCTGAGGCGACGTGGAACAGCGCGCTAGAGTTCCACGCCGATGGCGACGTTGGCATTGGTGGCTGCGCATGCGGGGGTGGGGATCGGCACCGTGTCGCGGGTGCTCAACGACAGCCCCAACGTCAGCCCGGAGATGCGCGATCGGGTTCGACGGTCGATGGAGAGCGTCGGCTACTTGCCTGCGAAGAAAAAGCGGCTTGGCCACGGCAGACGGGGTGGCCTGGTCGGAGTGTTGGTCACCTATTTCGATGAGCCGTCGGCATATCAGCGGATCCGTGGCATCGTGGCTCGCCTGCAACCTCACGGCTACGAGGTGGTGCTGTACAACGTGGCCGCTCCGTCACAGGTCGCCGAACGGCTCCTGGAAATTCCAACCCACGGGCTGGATGGTCTGATCGTCATCTCGCTGCCGTTGGGCGACGCCGATGGCGCGCGGATCGCGGCGTCGTCCTTCCCGGTCGTGCTCATCGACACGACCGCTGCCTCGCTGCCCAGCGTCGGCATCGACGACCGGCTCGGCGGTCAGATCGCCACCCAGCACCTCGTCGATCTGGGTCACACCAGGATCGGGTTCGTGGGCGAGCCACCGAACAACGCATTCGGCTTCGTGGCCAGCGTCCGCCGCGAGGACGGCTACCGGTCCGTGCTCCAGCATGCAGGCATCGAGCCGGTGCCGGAGCTCATCCGTTACGGGGCGCATCTTCGATCGGCTGCCAAGCAGATGTCGCTCGACCTGCTGTCGATGCCCGATCGACCCACCGCCATCGTGGCCACCAGCGACGTGCAGGCGGTCGGCGTCCTCGAGGCGGCCGCTGCGCTCGGTCTGCGAGTGCCCGACGATCTCTCGGTGATCGGCTACGACGACATAGAACTGGCGTCGTTGATGAACCTCACCACGGTGCGTCAACCGCTCGAGGGATCGGGCCGCCGCGGCGCGGATCTGTTGCTCGAAGCCCTCGCCTCCGACTCTCGCCCGCTGCTGAACGAAGAGTTGCAGATCGAGCTCGTTGTGCGATCCACGACCGGCCCGCGTCGATGATCCCCGTCGTTGCGAACGATCGAACCGCCGCGACGTCTCCTTGGTGGTTGGATGCCGTCGTGTACCAGGTGTACGTACGGTCCTTCGCCGATGCCGACGGCGACGGCATCGGCGATCTCGCCGGCATCACGGCCCGGCTCGACCATCTGGAGTCCCTCGGTGTCGACGCCGTCTGGCTCACCCCGTGCTACCCGTCGCCTCAGCTCGACCATGGCTACGACGTCGCCGACTACTTCGACATCGAGCCGGCGTACGGCGATCTCGCCGCGTTCGACCGACTGGTCGCCGAGGCACGGCAGCGTTCGATCCGCGTGCTGATGGATGTGGTCCCCAACCACTGCAGCGCCGAGCACGCGTGGTTCCGTGCCGCGCTCCAGGCCGGCCCGGGCAGCCCTGAGCGAGCGCGCTTCTACTTCCGTGACGGCCGCGGCGACCGAGGCGAGCTCCCTCCGAACAACTGGCGTGCCGTGTTCGGTGGACCCGCGTGGTCGCGCGTCAACGAACGCGACGGCACGCCGGGGCAGTGGTACCTCCATACGTTCACCCCGTGGCAGCCGGACTTCGACTGGTCGTGCCCCGACGTGGTGGAGATGTTCGACTCGATGCTCACGTTCTGGTTCGACCGCGGCGTCGAAGGGTTCCGCGTCGACGCGGTCACGATCGTCGGAAAGGCGACAGGTCTCCCTGACGCTCCGGACGTTCCCGAAGGCACCGCCGAGAACGACGTCTGGACGCACAACCCGTTCAGCGTGTTCTGGCCGACGGCCCACGACATCTGGCGCCACTGGCGCAGGTTGATCGACCGCTACGAGGCCGCCCATCCCGGACGGTCGCTTGTCACGGTGAGCGAGGCGTACACGCCCGACCGGCCCGATCTGCTCCTGGACTACGTGAACCAGCGGGAGTTCCATCAGTCGTTCTGCTTCGATCTGATGCTCGCCCCGTGGCGCGCCGACACGCTCCGGGCGACCATCGAGCCGGTGTACGAGACGCTCACGGCGGCCGGGGCGCCGCTCACGTGGACGATCAACAACCACGACACCCAGCGCGCGGTCACGCGGTACGGGCGTGCCGATGCCACCGAGTTGTCGAGCTGGACGAAGAACAACCTCGTGTACACGGGCACCCCCGTCGATGCTGCGCTCGGCACGACACGCGCCCGCGCCGCGATCGCACTGGTGGCCGCGTTGCCGGGGTCGCTGTATCTGTACCAGGGCGAGGAGCTCGGGCTCCCAGAGGTGCTCGACCTGCCCGCCGCAGCCCGGCAGGATCCGATGTTCGTCCGCACCGAGGGTCGCGAGATCGGCCGTGACGGGTGTCGCGTCCCATTGCCGTGGACGGACGACGCCACCACCTCCTTCGGATTCTCCGCTGGATCGACGCTGTCGTCGCCGAGTTGGTTGCCGCAACCCGCCGGCTGGGGCACGCACAGCGTCGAGACCCAAGAGCACGATCCATGGTCCATGCTCGCGCTCTACCAGCGGGT
Organism: Actinomycetota bacterium; assembly: GCA_043725585.1. Lineage (GTDB taxonomy): Bacteria > Actinomycetota > Acidimicrobiia > Acidimicrobiales > Ilumatobacteraceae > VFMC01. The sequence goes on along the minus strand of JAYSLK010000650.1, from coordinate 835 downwards.
GCTGCGCGCCCGCGGATCGCGACTCGACCCAGATGCGGGTCTGTCGTTCGTCGACGTGGAACGCCCCGACCTGCTTGCGTTCCGGCGGGGCGAAGTGACGGTGGTGCTCAACGTGGGCGACACCGAGATCCAGCTCGGGCCCGAGCTGGCGGATGGTGCACGGATCGTGCTCACGTCCGCCCCGGCTGACCACGATGCCGGCCGCTTGCCGGCCAACACCTGCTGCTGGCTCGCGCCGGTCTGAGCTCGAGGAGCCGCCATGAACATCCGCGACACTGTGCATCCCGCGAACGTCGACTGGTGGCGCAGCGCCGTCATCTATCAGGTCTACATCCGCAGTTTCGCCGACGCTGACGGTGATGGCCTCGGCGACATCGCTGGATTGCGGTCGAAGCTCGATCACCTCGAGACGCTGGGTGTCGATGCGATCTGGATCAACCCGTGGTATCCGTCGCCGTTCGCCGATGCCGGCTACGACGTGAGCGACTACCGGGCGATCGAGCCTCGCTTCGGCACCCTCGACGACGCGCAGGCGCTGATCGTCGCGGCCCATGAGCGCGGGATCCGGGTGGTGCTCGACATCGTTCCGAACCACACCTCCGACCAGCACGTGTGGTTCCGGGAGGCGATCGCAGCCGGGCCCGGCTCGCCAGAACGGGAGCGTTACGTCGTTCGCGACGGACGTGGGCCCGACGGTGACGAACGTCCGAACGACTGGGACAGCTGCTTCGGCGGCCCGGCGTGGACGCGCATCACCGAGGCCGACGGCACGCCTGGCCCGTGGTACCTGCATCTGTTCGCGCCGGAGCAGCCCGACCTGAACTGGCATCACCCC
>JAYSLK010000649.1:0-13810 GCA_043725585.1 Actinomycetota bacterium | reverse complement strand
GATCCTGACCTTGACGCTCACCGCGTGCGGTGGCGACGACGAGGAATCGACGAGCATGGCAACCACCTTCGACGACGTCGGGGAGGGCGTCGATGCAATTGCTCCCGCAGCGACCGAGGCTGCGGCGGAGGCCTTCAGCGAAGGGGCCACCGGAGCCACCGAGGCGCCTGCGGCCACGGAAGCACCCGCATTCGACGGCAGCAGCACGGCGGGCGCGGCACCCGCCCCACAACGGCTGCTCGACATCGACGTCACGGTGGCGGTCGAGGTGGCCGACGTCAGTGCGGCGGTACCTCAGGTCGTCTCGATCGCCGAACGTCATCGCGGCCAGGTTTACGCCTCGGACGTTCAGTTGGGTGATCCCGACACGGCGCGCGGGAAGATCGTCATCAAGCTCCCCCCGGAAGAGGTGGAGGCGACGATCACCGACATGATCGCGCTCGGCCGCTCGACGGGACGCTTCCAGAACACCGACGACGTCACCGACAGGGTCACCGATGTCGAGACCCGCATCATCAGTCAGCAGCAGAGCGTCGATCGGGTGCAGGCTCTGTTGGCCGAAGCCAAGGACCTCGGCGAGGTGGTGCTGCTCGAGGGGGAGCTGACGGCGCGCCAGCTGGTGCTCGAGGAGTTGTTCGCCCAGCAGCGCAACCTGCGCAACAGCACCGCACTGGCGACGCTGACCGTCGACCTGACGGTCGCACCGAAGGAGACCACAACGACCACTGTGCCGACCACGGCACCCTCCGACGACAAGACCGTCGGAGACGCCTTTGCCACGGGTGGTCGTGCGTTTCTCACCGCTGGTACGGCCGTGTTGATCTTCTTGGGCTACACAGCACCCTTCGTGGCGCTGCTGCTGCTGGGCCTGTGGATCGCCCGAGCGATCATTCGGCGGCGGGCGCCACGAAGTCGATCAGCTGCTCCACTGCTCCCACCAGCTCAGGGCGAAGGTCCGCGAACGACTGCACCCGATTCCGCAGGCGCGGCCAGAAGTTGACCGGATCGGCCCCGAGTGCGGCGCAGACACCCTCTTTCCAGGGACGGTCACGCGGCACTCGGGGCCACGCATCCATGCCGATGAGCTTGGGACGCACGCCTTCCCACACGTCGACGAACGGGTGCCCGGTCACGAGCACGTGCCGTGAGCCACTCATCACCAGCGTCGCCAGCCGGTGCTCCTTCGAGCCGGCGACGAGGTGGTCAACGAGGATGCCGAGCCTGCGTTCTGGGGACGGACCGAACTCGGCGACTACCTCGACGACGTGGTCGATGCCGTGCATCGGTTCGACCACGATGCCGAGTTCGCGCAGGTCGTCGCCCCAAACGTGTTCGAGCAGCTCGGCATCGTGCTTGCCCTCGACCCAGATCCGGCTGGCGCGGGCGACCCTCGCCGCCGTCGGAGCCGCAGAGACGAGCGAGCCGCTGGCCGTCACCCGGGTGGAGGCGGACGCGGCCGCTGCGTTGCTGACCGGGCGGACGAGCGTGATCGGCTTGCCGTCGAGGCGGAAGCCGCCTTCCTTGTAGCGGAAGTGACGGTGGACGCCGTTCCGGTCGCGAAGCGTGACGGCTTCGACGGTGATCTTCACGACGTCGCCGCAGAAACTGGTCGCCCGGTCCTCCACGATCAGGCCGGTGCGCACGGTGACCTCACGGTACGCAGGCTTCGACTTCGCCTCGGCGAGCTCCTGCAGGATGTCGCGCGTCATCGACTCACCCACCAACGGCTACCGCGCGTGGGCGACGTGGCGAGCACCTGGTCGATCAGCAGGCCGTCGGAACGGCGGTAGGGAGCGCGCACGCCGCGAGTGTCGTTGGGCATCGCGAACGATGATGGCAGGTACGGCCCGCCCCACAGGTGCACCCGCTCGCCCGGACCGGTGAAGGCCAGGACACCCTCGGTGAGCTCCACCCGCACGTCCACCTCACCTCGTTGTCGGTACCCGTCGTGTCGCCCAGCGGTGCCGGACGGCGAGCTCTCGGTCAACGGCAGCGGGTCCTCCACCGCATACCACTCCACGTCGAAGGTGACCGGAACCGGTGTGCCGTAGGCGCGCGCCCAGGCTTCGGTGGGATCATCGAGCAACACGCCGTGGGCTTCGTTACCGAGGCTCCATTGCCGGAACGGGTCGTCGCACTGATGGTCGGCCCACATCTCCGGAGGCTTGATCTCCAGACCGGCACGGAGGTCGGTTCCGTCGAGCTCTTCGACGTAGAGGTATGGCTCACCCTCGCGGACGAGCCCGGCCCAGTAGTCGAAGCGCCGGCCGCGCAGTTCGATGCCGACGTAGATGCCGACGAGCGCGCCCGTGCCTGGATCGACGCTCGAACCCCACCACCACCACGTCTCCACTGCCACGTCGGCGTGTCGTCGCTCATCAGCCGCGGACCAGCCGAATCGCTGGAGATCACTCACGCGTGTCGTACCGCGAGGGGACACGACAGCTCGATCCGCCATCCGGAAACCAGATCGCCTGCCAGAACCACGCCACGATCGGGCAGACTAGGCCACGATGGTTCGTTATCTGAGTCTGGAATGGATCGACACCCTCACGGGAGAGGTCAACGCGAGCAGTGAACTGGCCGCACTGGCGAACGACCACGAGATCGGCGTCACGCAGGTCATCGACGACGGCCCCGAGGGTGACGTGATCTACCACCTCCAGATGGGTTCGGGCGTGGCAACGTTCGGTGCAGGTGCCGCGTTTCCGGAGCATGTTCGGATGCAGCAGAGCTGGCACACGGCCGTCGCCGTCGCACGAGGAGAGTTGAACGCCCAGGACGCATTCATCGGCGGCCGCATCCTGCTCACGGGCGACCAGCAGAGGTTGATGGCGTCTCAACCGGTGTTCCGAGCGCTCGATGCCGTCTTCGCCACCGTCCGCGAGCGCACCGAGTACCGGTAGCGGGTCGGAGGGGATCGGTCGTGCCTGAGTTGCCCGAGGTGCAGGCTCACGCCGAGCGACTCGACCGTCAGTTTGCGGGGCACGCGCTCGAGAGGTTCGTCCCGTTCAACTTCACCGCACTCAAGACGGCCGTGCCACGACCCGACCAGGCATACGGGTTGCCGATGGTGGGCGTCGGCCGCAGGGGCAAGTACCTGCTCCTTCGTTTCGAGCCCGTCGTGTTCGTCGTGCACCTGATGCAAGGCGGCCGGCTGCTGGTGGACGACAAGCTGTCGTTGAAACCACGCAATGGTCAGGCACGGTTCCTCTTCACCGACGGTCCGGCGCTGCTGCTCACCGAGGCGGGAACGGAGCGCAGAGCTGGGGTGTGGTGCGTGGCGCCCGACGCACTCAACGGCCCGCCGCTGCACCGATTGGGCCCTGACGCACTCGACATCAGCGCCGAACAGCTGGCTGCGCGATTTGCCGAGCACAACATGCGCCTGCACGGCTTTCTGCGCGACCAACACGCGATCGCCGGGCTGGGCCGGATGCTCGCCAACGAGGTGTGCCACCGGGCCAAGCTCTCACCGTTCGCGATGACGGGCAAGCTGGGCACGCCGGGAGCTCTGCTGGTGCACGAGGCGATCCACGCGTGTGTCGACGACGGCCTGACGTACGAACGCACCCGCACCGACATGAGCTCGTCGGCCGACCGTCCTGGCGCCGTCCACGGCCGGGCCGGACAAGCATGCCCGGTCTGTAGCGACACGATTCGCGCCGTCAGCTACAGCGGCTACACGGTTGCCTACTGCCCCACCTGCCAAACCAGCGGAAAGGTGTTGGCCGACAACACGACGAGCAAGTTCCTCAAATAGCCCGTCCGAGTCCCACACCCCCGTCCGAGTCCCAGATCGCCGTCCGAGTCCTAGACGGTCGAACCGAGTCCCAGCCGCCACCCCGGGGTGGCTGCTGATACTCGGATGCTCTGGCAGCGCCTGCGATTACGCTCGCTGCCATGCCGATCCACATTCGCTCCGAGCCGTCCGACTACGCGTCCGCGGTTCTCGTTCCCGGCGATCCTCGACGGGCGAGATACATCGCCGAGACGTTCTTCGATCCAGGCGCACGATGTGTCAACGAAGAACGCGGGGCGCTCGGTTTCACCGGGGAGTACAAGGGAAAGCCGATCAGCGTGCAGAGCGTGGGGATGGGCGGTGCGAGCGCGGCCATCTACTACACCGAACTGACCGAACAACTGGGAGCGACCCGCTTGATCCGCGTGGGTACCGCCGGCGGGCTGAAGACAGGCCTCAAGATGGGCGACATCGTCGTGGCCGTCAGCGCGACCAGCGACGATCCGATGGTTGCCATCTTCACCGATGGCGATCCACACGCACCCACGGCCGACTGGCGACTGGTCGAGCTGTCGAGTCACCTGTCGCGCGAGCGCGGGGCCACCGTCCACGTGGGCCCGATCGTCACCAGTGCCGTCTTCTACGATCCGCGCCCCGGGATCATGAAGCGCTGGAAGGATCGGGGCCATCTCGCCGTCGAGATGGAGGCGAGCATCCTCTACACCCTCGGCGCGACCCACGGTTTCGAAGCGCTGGCCATCATGACCATCAGCGACATGATCGGCGACGAGGGGGACACGGTCAGGATCAGCGAGGAGGAACTCAAGGCCGGTGTGGACAAGATGATGGAGGTCGCCTGCGAGGTCGCAATCGCCGAACTCTGATCAGGGGTCCGAGTGCCACCGTCCACCCCGGGGTGGCGGCTGACACTCGGTTCGAACGTGTGTGACTCGGGTTGGGGTGTGTGACTCGGGTTGGGGTGAGATCGTTGTCACCGTGACGATGGCGACTCGCGACGGTTCGATGGCGTGCACGATCCACGGCGTCCGATCGCCCGCATCGAACAACTCCTCCTCGGGCAGGGCGGCGTCGAACGGTGCGAGCGTGTTCACCCCGATCTCGGCGGCGCCGGACAAGACCACCACCGCGGTCGGGTTCACGAGCTGACGCACATCGCCGGGTCCGAGGCGCACGACGTCGAGGACGCCGTCGGCCCACCCCCGACGAATCATCAGGTTCAGATCGACCAGGGGGCCATCGAGCACCCGGCAGCGCGCTGGTCGATCCCCCGAGAACAGCACGGGATCTGACGATTCATCGAGGACGCTCACGTCGTCGCGCCCGTCCAGCGATTCGACACGCAGTTCCATGCCCGTCCCTCGGGCCACTGCGATCCAGCGATCGATGCCGGGCAATGACGAGAACGGGCCGTCCGCCACCACGTCGGCCAGGCTGAGCCGCCACGACCAGGTCTCGCTGTCGGGCACTCGCGAGATGACCGCGGTGGAACCGAGCCCGTTTGCCCAGGGTTCAACAGTGTGTTCGGCCGCTCGCCGGATGCGGATCAGATGAGACCGAGTTCCCGAACCGCGTCGCGCTCCTCGGCCAGTTCGGCTGCGGAGGCGTCGATCTTGCCGCGGCTGTACGCGTCGATGTCGAGCCCCTGGACGATCGAGTAGGTCCCGTCCGCGCAGGTGCACGGGAAGCTGGAGACCAGGCCTTCGGGGACGCCGTAGGAGCCATCGCTCGGCACGGCCATGCTCACCCAGTCGCCGGGCGCGGTGCCGAGCGACCATGAGCGGATGTGGTCGACGGCAGCGTTGGCCGCCGAGGCTGCCGACGAGGCGCCACGAGCTTCGATGATCGCCGCGCCGCGCTTGGCGACCGTGGGGATGTACGTGCCATCGACCCACGCATGATCGTTCACCAGTGCGTACGCGTTCTGGCCTTTCACCTTCGCATGGAACAGGTCGGGGTACTGGGTGACCGAGTGGTTGCCCCAGATGGTCATGTTGGTGACGTCGGTGACGGCCACTCCCGTGCGCGCCGCCAATTGGCTGATCGCCCGGTTGTGGTCGAGCCGGGTCATCGCCGTGAATCGACCGGGGTCGAGGTCGGGCGCGTTCTGTTGGGCGATGAGGGCGTTGGTGTTGGCCGGATTGCCGACGACCAGGATCTTGACGTCCTTCTTGGCGCTCGCGCTGAGCGCCTGGCCCTGTGGCTTGAAGATGCTGCCGTTGGCGGTCAACAGGTCGCTGCGCTCCATGCCTGCCTTGCGAGGCATGGCCCCGACGAGCAGGGCGACGTCGACGTCACCGAAGGCGACGTTCGCGTCGTCGGTGCACACCACGCCGGCGAGGAGCGGGAACGCACAGTCGTCCAGCTCCATCTTCACGCCTTCGAGCGCCTTCAGCGCCGGGGTGATCTCCAGCAGCTGGAGGATCACCTGAGTGTCGGGCCCGAGCATGGAGCCCGAGGCGATGCGGAAGAGGAGGCTGTAGCCGATCTGGCCAGCAGCACCGGTGACGGCGACGCGCACAGGAGAAGTCATGACCCGAGCGTACGCCGCAGGGTCGGTCGCCCTCCAAGCCGCTGCCATCGCCGCCCCCTCGCCCGTGCGTTTGATCCGACCGTTCGCGCATTCTGCCGAGCCCGCCGGCGCGGTCCGCTCCAGACGGAGGCAGGTCGGGTTACTCCGGCAACGGCAGAAGGAGATCTCTTCTGCCGAGGGTGTCGAAGATGTAGTTGGCGTAGAACTGCTTGGCCGAAGGCCTTCCCAGGTGGATCCCATCGCCCGCGAGTCCCGGTACCTGTCCGCTCGTCACCAGGCCATCCCAGTCGAGCACCTTCGCATTCGTGTAGCGGGCCGGCAGTCCGAAGATCAGCGCGTTGTTCGGTCCGATCCATCCCTTGTTCGGAGCGTGAACGGTGAGGAAGAGAACATTGGGCACCTCTGCCGCAGGAAGGAACGACATGATCAGGTCGTAGGTCTCCTGCGACACCGGGCCGTTCGTGCCCACCTGGATCACGATGGTCTCGCCGATCTGACCGGATGCGCGGAGCTGGCCGACCACGTCCGCCGTCGCATCGCCTTGTCGACTCTCACTGGCATTGACGACGAAGCCGCCCACCTGCAGCTCGCTCACGGCACCGAGCATCACCGACTCACCGATGGCCAGCGGGGGCCGTTGTGCAGGTGGCACCGTCGTCTCTGGCGGTGCTGTCTCGGGTGGCGCTGTCGCGGGTGGGGCGGTCTCGCCGGGCACCGTGGAAGCGGCTGGGTCGCCGGCGATGGTCGACTGGCTGGGATCGGCGGGAATCGACGTCGAGCCCGGGACGTTCGGGTCACCCTGATCGGCGGTCGTGTTGGCGCTCTCGATCAAGACCTGACCTGCTTCGTTGGCGCATTCGACCGTGCCGACGCACTGGTTCGGGGCCATGGCGATGCTGACGCCGGCCCAGCCGGTGAGGAGCGCGAAGACGACCCCGAGCGCGGTGAGCTGCCGGCGCCGGGCTGCGGCAGCATGCGCCGGTCGCCGGCGCCCACCGTGGAACCACTCGCCGATCGCCCCCTTGCGAATGGGCATCTCGACGTACCGATAGCTCGCCTCGGTGATCACGCCGGTGATCACCATCGCCAGCAGGAACTGCCACAGGGTCAGCGACTTGCCGGCTTCCTGGCGGATGATCTGGTAGATCGGCCAGTGGTACAGGTACATGCCGTAGCTGCGCGTGCCCACCCACGACAGCACCGGATTGCCGAGCAGCACCCCGGTCGCGGCCCGTTGATGGGTCACGGCAGCGATGATGAACAGCGTGAACAAGCCGGAGAGGAAGATGCCGCCGCGGAAGAGCCACGGGTCGAACCGGCTGCCCGTGAGAATGGTGAGCGCAGGGTCGGCCAGATGGATGGTCCACGCCAGATACGCCAGGCCGACCAGCCCGACGACCGCCAACAGATCGAGTTGGCGACCACGGTCGCGCATCGGGCCGCGCATGATCGCGGCGGGCCGCCACACCATCGCGAACGCAGCACCGAGCATCAGACCACCCGCGCGAGTGATGGTGCTCAGATAGAGCGTGTCGTTGATGCTGATGCAGCGATCGGCGACGATCCAGTAGCCACGGTGGGCCTCGGGGGTGCAGGTCGAATCGATGTCGCCCGACACGAACAGCAGCGCCGTCAGCAGCGCGATCGACACCGACACGCAGAACAGCCACAGAGCCACACGCGGCAGATGTGACCGACCGCGCCGCAGGATCGCGACCATGATGAGCGGCCACGCAAGGTAGAACTGCTCTTCCACCGCCAGCGACCACAGGTGTCGCAACGGGGCAAAGGCCTCCGCCGCCGTATACCCGGCACCGACCCAGATCTGGAACCAGTTCGAGATGTACCCCACACCGGCGAGTAGGTCGCCGCGGGTCCGACCCTGGGCCTTGGTGTTGAACACGGCGAGGTAGACCATCAGGAGGGCGAGCATGACGAACAGCGCCGGCAGCAGACGGCGGAACCGTCGCAACCAGAACTGCTTCAGGTCGACATACCCCTTGCGTTCGTGCTCGGCGATCAGCAGCAGGGTGATCAGGTAGCCGGAGATGACGAAGAACACTTCGACACCCAAGAAGCCACCGTGCAACCACGACTTGTTCGCGTGGTAGATCATCACCGCGATCACCGCGATGGCGCGCAGACCATCGAGGCCCGGCAGGTGCGGGACTCGGCTGATCTGCCCGGTGGGCGTGCGCGTGGGAGACCAGTCGGTCATCAGAGGCGCATTCTTCCAGTTCTGTGACGATTTTCGGCGGCACACGGGAGATCCGGCGCCGACGGGGCCCCGCGCTCGCACATTAGGCGCGCGGAGCCCGGGCGGACGTCAGAGCTGGAGCGACTTCACCTCGAGGAACTCCTCGAGACCGAATTGGCCAGCCTCGCGACCGAGGCCGCTCTGCTTGTAGCCACCGAAGGGCGCCATCACGTTGAACGCTCCCCCGTTCACCTCGACTTGGCCGGCGCGGATGCGACGCGCAACTCGCTGGGCGCGCTCGGGCTCACCGCTCCACACCCCGCCGGCGAGGCCATAGATGGTGTCGTTGGCGATCTCGATCGCCTCTTCCTCGGTGTCGTACGGCATGATCGACAGCACCGGACCGAAGATCTCCTCACGGGCGATGGTCATCTCGCGCGTGACGTTCGAGAACACCGTCGGCTGCACGAAGTAACCCTGATCGAGTCCCTCGGGGGAGGCGGTGCCACCGACCAGCAGCGTTGCGCCTTCGTCGATACCGGTCTGGATGAAGCCCTTCACCCGGTCGCGCTGAGCCGCCGACACGAGCGGGCCGAGACGCGACGTCTTCTCGAACGGGTTGCCCGGCGTGAACGCTGCTGCGGTCGCGGCAGCAATGCCTTCGGCTTCGGCGAGGCGCGCACGCGGCACCAGCATGCGCGTGAGCGCCGTGCAGGTCTGGCCCGAGTTGAGGAAGCACTTGCCCACGCCGTCGGCCACCGCCTTGGTGAAGTCGGCATCGTCGAGGATCACGTTGGGGCTCTTGCCGCCCAGCTCGAGGGACACCTTCTTCACGGTCTGGCTGGCGACCTCGGCCACGCGCTTGCCCGCCCGGGTGGAGCCGGTGAAGCTCACCATGTCGACGTCGGGATGTGCAGCGATCGCTTCGCCAACCACGGGACCGACGCCCGTGACGAGGTTGAACACACCAGCGGGCAGGCCGGCTGCATCGATCACCTCGGCGAGGATGAAGGCGTTGATCGGCGCTACCTCGCTGGGCTTCAAGACGACGGTGTTGCCGGCAGCCAGGGCGGGCGCGACCTTGAGCGCGATCTGGTGGAGCGGGTAGTTCCACGGAGTGATGCAGCCCACCACGCCGATCGCCTCGCGCACCACGAGCGAGTTGCCCACCTGGGTCTCGAACTCGTACGAACCGGCGAGGCCGGCCGCGATCTGGAAGTTGGCCTTGGGCAGGCCGGCCTGGATGATCTTCGACAACATGAGTGGCATGCCCACTTCCTGGGCGATGGTCTCGGCGATCTCGTCGGTGCGGGCCTCGAGGCCTGCATGGATCTTCATCAGGTAGCCGGCGCGCTCCTCCTTCGGCAGCGCGCTCCAACCGGGAAACGCGGCCCTGGCCGCAGCGACTGCAGCGTCGACGTCGGCGGCGGCGCCGTTGGGGACCGAGGCGATCACCTCTTCCGTGGCCGAGTTCGTGACCTCGAGCGAACCCTCGCCGGCCGAAGGAACCCAGGTCCCGTTGATGTAGACGTTGTCGTAAGCGCGCATGAGCCAAACCCTACGCCCGGTACGACGACGACCTCCAAGCGTGATCGGCCTTCGCTGTGATCGGCCTTCGCTGTGACCGCAACCTGGCCAACCGAAATGTGGCCAGGCGAAATGTGGCCAGGCGAAATGTGGTCAGGCGTTGCGGTCGAGACCCAGATTCATCCACAGGTCGCGGGTGGGGCCGCTGCGGTTGAGCGTGTAGAAGTGCAAGCCGGGCGCGCCCGCTTCCAACAGCCGGGCGCACAGTTCGGAGGCGATCTCCACCCCGATTCGTGTCGCTTCCTCGGGGTCGTCGCCTGCCTTCGCAACCCGTTCGACCAACCAGTTCGGCACATCGGCACCCGACATGTGCGCCATCCGGCTCACCTGGGCGAGGTTGGTGACGGGCATGATCCCGGCCACGACCGGCTTGTCGCACCCGTACGCCGCCAGCTCGTCGACCAGGGTCAGGTAGTGATCGACCTCGAAGAAGAACTGAGTGATCGCGAAGTCTGCGATGGCCAGCTTGCTCGCGAGGTGGCGCCGGTCGGTTGCCCGGTCCGGCGATCGCGGGTGCAGCTCGGGGTGCGCCGCCACGCCGATCGAGAAGTTGCCGAAGGCCCGGATGTCATCGACCAACTCGCTCGAGAACTCGTACTCGCTGACCGCATGCGCCGACCCGTCGGCCGGCGGGTCGCCGCCGAGTGCGAGGATGTTCTCGATACCTTCGGCCTGGTAGTCGATGAGGATCGCTCGGATGTCGGCCTTCGTGTGGCCCTGGCCGGTGAGGTGCGCCATCGGCGAGATGGTGGTCTGGCGCTGCACCCACGACACCAGGTCGGCCGTGCGGGTGCGGGTGCTGCCTCCCGCACCGTAGGTGACGCTCACGTAGTGGGGCGAGAGGTGTTCGAGCTCGGAGATGGTGCGGCCGAGGCTCAGCCATCCGGCCTCGTTCTTCGGGGGGAAGAACTCGAACGAGTACGTGGTCCCGGCGGCCAGGAGATCCGCAATCCGTGCCATGCAGGCAGTTTCCCACGTTTGGGCCGGGTTCGCGCCGCACGCCCGCACGCCACCTTCGCGATGAGAGATGAGTGCGCCACCGGCACTCACCTCTCATCGCGAATGGCTGTGCGCGGGTGGAGGTGAGAGATGAGCGCGCCACCGGCACTCATCTCTCATCGCGAATCGGTCAGTGGCGGAAGTGTCGCTCGCCGGTGACGACCATTGCGATGCCGTGCTCGTCTGCAGCGGCGATCACCTCCGCGTCGCGCATGCTGCCGCCGGGTTGGATGACAGCGCGGATGCCCGCAGCGACAGCAGCGTCGAGACCGTCGCGGAAGGGGAAGAACGCGTCGCTCGCGCACACGCCGCCCTGTGCCCGACCAGCCGAACGTTCGGCCGCGATCCGGGCGCTGTCGAGCCGGTTCTGCTGACCGGCACCGATGCCGAACGCCTGCCGTTCGTGGGCGTAAACGATCGCGTTGCTGCTGACCGCGGCGCACACGGTCCATGCGAACGCGAGGTCGTCCATCTGGGTCTCCGTTGGCACGGCGCGGGTGACCACCTGCCAGTGGGAGCGATCGAGATCGATCGTGTCGGCCTGCTGCACCAGCAGACCGCCGTCGATGGAGCGCAGGTCGAGCACCGAGCCGTACGGTTGCGGACCCGACAACACGCGCAGGTTGCCCTTGCGAGCGAACACGACGAGGGCTTCGGGCGTGTACGACGGCGCGATGACCACCTCGGTGAACACCGGTGCCAGCGCCTCCGCCATGTCTGCCGTCACTTCGCGGTTGAGGGCGACGATTCCACCGAACGCGCTCACCGGGTCGCACGCGTTGGCCCGCACGTAGGCGGTGGTCACGTCGGCAGCCACGGCGACACCACATGGATTCGCGTGCTTCACGATCACGCACGCCGGTCGGTCGAAACGGTGCACCAGCTTCCAGGCTGCCTCTGTGTCGTACAGGTTGAGGTAGCTCAGATCCTTGCCACCATGCTGCACCATCTGGTCCCACCAGCTGCGTGCCCCATCGGCCAGGTAGCGAGCACCCTGTTGGTGGGGGTTCTCGCCGTAGCGCAGATCTTGCTGGCGAGTCAGCGACAACTGCAGCGCTGGGGGCAGTACCTCGCCCTCACCGTCGCCGAGCTCGTCGCCGCTCGAGTCGAACCAGTTCGCGATCTGCGCGTCGTACGCGGCGATCGCCGCGAACGCGTCACGGGCGAGGCGACGCCTGCTCGCCGCCGACACACCACCGCCGTCACGCACTTCGGCCAGCACCGGCTCGTAATCGACGGGGTTCACCACCACGGCAACGTGGGCATGGTTCTTCGCCGCCGCCCGCACCATCGCCGGCCCGCCGATGTCGATCAGCTCGATGCTCGGGCTGGCGGCGAAGGGATACAGGTTCACCACCACCAGATCGATCGGTTGGATGCCGTACTCGGCCATGTCGGCACGGTGCTCGGGTTTCGTGGGATCGGCGAGCAGGCCGCCGTGCACCTTCGGATGCAACGTCACCACTCGGTGGTCGAGGATCGCCGGCACCCCGGTGAGATCGGCGACGTCGACAGCAGGGACACCGGCGGCGATGACCGCCGCAGCGGTGCCGCCACTGCTGACGATGGTCCAGCCGAGCTGGTGGAGACCGGACGCGAGCTCCACGATCCCGGTCTTGTCGTAGACGGACAGCAGCGCAATGGGCATGCCAGCGACGTTACGAGACGATGCCGATCACTCGGCAACCCCTTTGACAAGGTGTACGTTCAGCGATCGCACGGAGTGATCACGATCCGACGTTCGCGTCGCAAGCACCTGGGAGGAAATGATGGACTTCAGCAAGTTCAAGACAAGCGATTGGTTGAAAGCAGGAGGCGCGATCGCGTTCTTCGTCTTCGGCTTCTTCCCATGGATCAAGGTGTCCGCGTTTGGCATCTCGGACTCCGGCGAGAACGTGTTCAGCTTCTTCTTCACGGGCATCATCCCTTGGCTGCTGATCATCGCGGTGGGCGTCCTCACCGTGCTCCTGGTGATGGGGAAGATCAAGACGGGCAGTCTGCCGTGGCCGCTGATCATGCTTGGCGCCGGCGGTCTCGCAGCGGTGTTGCTCCTGCTTCGTCTCATCTTCAACCCAGTCGACGACGGCGGATTCGACTTCGGCGATGCAGGCATCGACGTGGGCAGGGGAATCGGCATGATTCTCTCGGTTCTGGCCGGCCTTGTCGTGCTCGCTGGCACCGTGCTCGGGTTCAAGGAGTCGGGTGGCGACCTGAACGACCTCACCGACGTCAACAAGCTCAAGAGCCAGTTCAACACCGGCGGCGGATCGGCCGGATCGGTGCCGCCGCCCCCGCCCGGATCGATGACTCCCCCGCCGCCACCAGCTCCCGGCACACCCCCGCCGCCCCCGCCCGCCTGAGCGGGGCTCGGCACACCGAAACTCGAAGGAGCCCCGCCAGACGGCGGGGCTCCTGTGGTCTTACTGTTCGTTCCGCTCGTGTGTGGGTTCGGCGGCCGCGTCGGCTACGTCAGCGTGGCGACGATCTCGGCCATCAGGTCGCCGGCTTCTGTGGGGTTGAGGCCTACCTTCACGCCGGCTGCGCGGAGTGCATCCATCTTGCCCTGAGCCGTGCCCTTGCCACCGCTGGTGATCGCACCGGCATGGCCCATCTTCTTGCCCTCGGGTGCGGTGACGCCGGCGATGTAGGCGCTCATCGGCTTGGTGACGTTGGCGGTGATGAACTCGGCAGCCTCTTCTTCTGCCGAGCCACCGATCTCGCCGATCATGATGAT
>JAYSLK010000648.1:0-5328 GCA_043725585.1 Actinomycetota bacterium | reverse complement strand
ATCGCCCTCGTCACGGCGTGGTCGTGCATCCCGACGACGATCTGTGGGCGTCGATCACGTCGGCCAGCCGCCAAGCGCTGGCGGCGTTCACCGGCGAGACCTCCGACATCGCGGCCGTGGGTGTCTGCCCCATCCGCTGCAACAAGGCGTTCCTACGCGCCGACGGTTCGCTGGTCGAGCCGGTGATCAGTTGGATGGACGACCGCGCCTATCGGCCGTACGTGCCCGACGATCCAGAGTTCGTCTTCGCGACGACGTCGTCGGGGTACGTGGCTCACCGTTTCACCGGCCAGTTCCGCGACACGGCAGCGAACAACATCGGCCTCCAATGGCCGATCGACAGCGACACGTGGCAGTGGAGCGACGATCCGGCGCGCTACGAAGCGTTCGCGCTCCGTCGCGACCAGCTGTTCGAACTGCAGCTACCGGGCGAGGTGATCGGTGGGGTGACCGCCGAAGCGGCGGCTGCCACCGGCATCCCTGCGGGACTGCCCGTGGTGCAGACGGCGAACGACAAAGCGGTCGAGATGCTCGGGTCGGGGTCGTTGGGGGAGACCACGGCGCTGGTGTCCCTCGGCACGTACATCGCGGCGATGGTGCACGGACACGAGAACCACCGGCACCCGACGAGCTTCTGGACCAACTTCGCCTGCATCCCGCACCACTACCTGTACGAGAGCAACGGGGTGCGCCGGGGCATGTGGACCCTCACCTGGTTCCTCGATCTGCTGGGTGACGAGGTGGCCGAGCGGGCGGTGTCACTAGGGTTGACTCGCGAGCAGTACATCGAACGCGAGGCGGCTCAGGTGCCGGCCGGGAGCGACGGATTGATGACCGTGCTCGACTGGTTGGCCACCACCGACAAGCCGTTCCGCAAGGGCATGATGCTCGGCTTCGACGCCCGCCACTCTCGCGGTCACATGTACCGATCGATCCTCGAGGCGATCGCGCTCACCATGAAGCATCACGTCGACGCGATGTGCGACGAGCTCGGGATCGCGCTCACCGAGATCGTGGTGTCGGGTGGCGGCTCGAACAGCCCGTTGTTCATGCAGATCTTCGCCGACGCGTTCGGCATTCCTGCGTCGCGCAGCGTCGATGGCGGGGGAGCGAGCCTCGGCTCGGCGATGTGCGCGGCGGCAGCGGTCGGGCTGTACCCCGACATCGAGACCGCCGCTGCCGCGATGGCCAAGGGTCGGGAGACGTTCGCTCCCGACGCATCGAACGCTGAGGTGTACGCCCGGATGGGCGACACCGTCTACCACGACATCCGCAGCCACACCGACGCGTTGTTCGAACGCGCCTACCCGATCTTCCACTGACCTCGCAACCTCCACTGACCTCGCAACGAAGGAAACCACCATGACCATCAGCCGTGACGCCATCGTCGAACACCTGCAGCACATGCTCACCACCGACCAGGTGGTGACCGACCCGGCCGAGCTGCAGCGTTCGAGCGTCGACAACTTCCGGAAGCTGCAGAACATCTTCAACGTCTACACGCTGCCGTCGCCGGCAGCCATCGTGATGGCGCGCAGCACCGACGACGTGGCCAAGGTGCTCGCGTTCGCCGACGCCAATGGCGTCAACGTGGTCGCTCGCACCGGAGGTACCGCCACCGAGGGTGGACTCGAGATCCATGACGATCGATCGATCGTGGTCGACGGCTCGGGCCTCGACCAGATCGTGAAGATCGACGCGTACAACATGCAGGCGACGGCGCAGTGCGGCGTGCCCTTGCAGCGATTGGAGGACGAGTGCCGCAAGGTCGGCCTCACCACCGGCCACTCGCCGCAGTCGAAGCCGATCGCGTCGATGGGTGGTCTGGTGGCCACCAGGAGCATCGGTCAGTTCTCCACGCTCTACGGCGGCATCGAGGACATGGTGGTCGGCTGCGAGGTGGTGTTCGCTGGTGGACACGTGTCGCGGATCAAGAACGTGCCGCGTCGCGCTGCCGGCCCCGACATCCGCCACATCGTGATCGGCAACGAGGGTGCCCTCTGCTACATCACCGAGGTCACGGTGAAGTTGTTCCCGTACCTTCCCGAGAACAACATCTTCCTCGGCTGGACCCTGAAGAACATGAAGGAGGGCTTCGAGGTGCTGCGTGAGGTGATGGTGGCCGGGTTCAAGCCCTCGGTCGCCCGCCTGTACGACTTCGAGGACGGCCAACTGCACTTCTCTCATTTTGCGCAACCCGACGATTGCATCGTTCTGTTCATGACCGAGGGAAACGCCGGTGTCTCGACGGCGACGGCCGAGGGAATTCGCGAGATCGTGGCGCGGCACCCCGGCTGTCAGCCGGTGGACAGTCAGCTGGTCTCTGACTGGTTCGACGACCTGGTGTGGGGCCCCGACAAGGTGACCCGTGAGGACAACCGCATCTTCACCACGCGCAACGTGAACCGCACCACCGAGATCTCCGCCGACTGGAGCTCGATCAACGAGATCTACGAAGCCGCGCTGCCGCGCATCCGCACCGAGATCAAGGGGATCACGCTGCTCGGCGGGCACTCGTCGCACAGCTACATCAACGGCACGAACATGTACTTCAACTACTTCTACGACCTCATCGACTGTGAGCCCGAGGAGGAAAACGACAAGTACTACTGGCCGATCATCAAGATCATCTGCGAAGAGACGCTTCGGTTCGGCGGGTCGATCGTGCATCACCACGGCATCGGCAAGGCCCGTGCACCATGGGTGCGCGAGGAGTACGGCAGCTCGTTCATGATGCTCGAAGCGTTGAAGCACGCGTTCGACCCGAACGGCGTGATGAACATGGGCACGATCATCCCCGTGCCCTGATCGGATCTCCGGTTCGGCCCAAGTCATCAGCCAGGTCGACCCGTCATCGACTCACTTCTTGGCGCGCCAGGCCCGTTCGAACGGGAGCCTCCAGGCGTTGGGGGCGATGAGCTGGTGGATCGCGTTGGGACCCCACGAGCCGGGAGCGTACGAGCGCACCGGCGGCGGGGATTCCAGCAGCGGCGCTGACAACTCCCAGAGGCGCTCGATGCCCTCGGCGGTGGTGAACAAGGTGTGGTCGCCGCTCATCGCGTCGTGGATCAGGCGTTCGTACGCCTCGAGCACATCGCTCTCGCGGCCGGTCTCGTGCAATGCGAACTGAAGGCTCAACTTGTCGAGCCGCATGCCTGGCCCGGGTCGCTTGCCGTAGAACGACAGCGACAGCTTCGAAGCATCGGCCAGGTCGAAGGTGAGGTGGTCGGGTCCGTGCGCACCGATGCCGGAGCCGGCGGGGAACATGCTCTTCGGCGGTTCGCGGAACGCGATCGAGATGATGCGCGCACCCTCGGCCATCCGCTTGCCGGTGCGCAGGTAGAACGGCACGCCCGCCCACCGCCAGTTGTCGATCTGGCACTTCAGCGCGATGAAGGTGTCGGTCTCGGAGTCGCGGGCCACGCCGGCCTCGTCGCGATACCCGATGTACTGGCCGCGCACCACGTCGGCCGGATTGATCGGCAGCATCGAGCGGAAGACCTTGTTCTTCTCCTCGCTGATCGCTCTTGGTTCGAGCGCCGTCGGCGGCTCCATCGCCATGAAGGCCAGCACTTGGAACAGGTGGGTGACCACCATGTCCTTGTACGCACCGGTGTGCTCGTAGAACCCGATGCGACCGTCGAGCGCGAGTGCCTCGGGCACGTCGATCTGGACGTGGTCGATGTGGTCGCGGTTCCAGATCGGTTCGAACAGGCCGTTGGCGAACCGGAACGCAAGGATGTTCTGCGCAGCCTCCTTCCCGAGAAAGTGGTCGATGCGGTAGATCTGATCCTCGCTGAACGTCTCGTGCAACGAGGCGTTCAGCGTGCGGGCCGTGGCCAGGTCGGTGCCGAACGGCTTCTCCATGATGATCCGTGATCGCTCCACCAGACCGGCCTCGGCCAGAACGTTGACGACCGGGCGCGCGGCCGGCGGAGGCACGCTCAGGTAATGCAGGCGCCGTGGCTCGCCGCCGAGCGCGATCTCGGCCTCTGCCACCGCCGCTGCCAGGCCTGTCGCTCCGAGCGACTGGGGCACGTACTGCAGCTTCGCTGCGAAGGCGGCCCACTGGTCGTCGGAGACGGTGCGGTTCGAGAACTCGTCGACGGCTCGTCGGGCGAAGGTGCGGAAGCCGTCTGCGTCGAGCGGATCGAGCGACGTGCCGACGATGCGGCAGTCGCTCACGAGGCCGGCGAGGAACAGGTGCAACAGTCCAGGGAGCAGCTTGCGTCGTGACAGGTCGCCGGTGGCGCCGAAGAGCACGATCACGTGCGGCTTCACCGGTGCCATCAGCGACGGTGTGATGTCGCTCGGATCGGAGTGGGTGGACACGTGCTCGGACATCGCTGGCACCTTAGGTCTGCAGGCAACGCCTGCGGGCGAGGTTCGTGGTCTTCTCGAAGTCGATGACCGTCCGGTGACGAGACAGAACGTCTCGGGTCACGTGCTCTTGTGCTTGGAGCCCTTCGCCGCGGTCTTTGCCTTCGTTCCACCTGGTGCCTTCGCGGTCGCCGCGACGGCGGCGGCGAGCGATGCGAGCGCACACTCGATGCGATCGAGGCGCTCGAGATGCATGCCGAGTTGAATATCGGCTCCGGCGGTGTCTCCGCTGATGGGGGGTTGAGGCGTCGTGGCTGCGAGCTCGGCGTGACACGCTCGAAGCATGCGGCCCGTGTCGCGCTCCTCGGCGATGTACCGACCCATCAGCGCGCCGGTGACGGGGTCGATGGTCGTGTCGTCGAAGAACGACGCGAACACGTCGGGCCGCGCCTCCGCGGCGCTCGAGAACCCGAGTTGCTCCAGCTTCTCGCAGTCGGACAGCTCGGTCGAGCCAGCGATCTGGACCCGCCGGGCAAGCCCGGAATCGGGGCGGTCGAGCACGGAGTAGCCCAGCTCGTCGATTCGCTTCGCGAAGCTGCGCGCATGCTCTGCCTCGCGCAACGCCACGGTGCGAACCACAGCTCGTACGTCGTCGTTCGGCGTCGCTGCCTCCCACGCGGTGAACTGCGCTTCACCGCCCAGCTCACCGACGGCGATCGCGTTCAACAGACCAAGGTACGACGGCTTTTCGCCCACAGCAGTTCCCCCTCACGACGCCCGGTCACCGAAGCACGCCGACCGGGCAGACCAGCTGTGCCGACCGTACCCGCGTCTGCGCGGGCATCAACAACCCGGGATGGCCTGGCTGAGTCTGGCATGGTGCACGTGTGAGCCATTCCGATCTCCGTCTGCGCCCGGTTCGACTGTCCGACGAGGAACACGTCAGATCTGCCCATCAGGCACTCAGCGTCGAGGCCTTCGATTTCGCCATCGGCCTCCGGCCGGACA
>JAYSLK010000647.1:0-5780 GCA_043725585.1 Actinomycetota bacterium | reverse complement strand
CATCCTGCGACGACTCGTCGATCTGCAGTTCGACCGCAACGACATCGCGCTCGGGCGTGGCAAGTTCCGCGTGCGCGGCGACACCATCGAGGTCCATCCGTCGTACGACGAGAACGTGTTGCGCATCGAGATGTTCGGCGACACAGTCGATCGCATTACCATGATCGACCCTCTCACTGGCGAACAGCTCAGCGAGCTGTCCGAGGTGATGGTCTTTCCTGCAACGCACTACGTGGCGGGCGACGAACGCATGCGCAAGGCAGTGGTCGGCATCGAAGCCGAGCTGCAAGAACGGCTCGCTTGGTTCGAGACCGAGGGCAAGCTGCTCGAGGCACAACGATTGCGCATGCGCACCCAGTACGACCTCGAGATGATGCAAGAGGTCGGCTATTGCAACGGCATCGAGAACTACTCGATGCACATCGACGGCCGCCTCACCGGCGAGCCACCCTTCACACTGCTCGACTACTTCGCCGACGACTTCCTCGTGGTCATCGACGAGAGCCACGTCGCCGTGCCGCAGTTGCACGGCCAGTACGAGGGTGACCGCAGCCGCAAGGACCAACTCGTCGAGCACGGCTTCCGTCTGCCGAGTGCACGAGACAACCGGCCGCTTCGCTTCGAGGAGATCATGGAGCGGATCAACCAGGTCGTGTTCCTGTCGGCGACGCCTGCCGCGTACGAGTTGCGCATGTCGCAGCAGGTGGTGGAACAGATCGTCAGGCCCACCGGACTCGTCGATCCCGAGGTGATCGTCAAGCCCACCAAGGGCCAGATCGATGACCTCATCGAACAGGTGAACCAGCGCGTCGCCAAGGGTGACCGCGTGCTCATCACCACGCTCACCAAGAAGATGGCCGAGGACCTCACCGAGTACCTGCTCGAGCAGGGCCTGCGCGTGCGATACCTGCACAGCAACATCGACACCATCGCCCGCATCCAGACGCTTCGCGGTCTGCGTCTCGGCGAGTTCGACGCGCTCGTCGGCATCAACCTGCTGCGTGAGGGGCTCGACCTGCCGGAGGTGAGCCTCGTGTGCATCCTCGATGCCGACAAGGAGGGGTTCTTGCGCAGCGAGACGTCGCTCATCCAGACGATGGGGCGCGCCGCCCGCAACGTCGATGGTCAGGTGATCATGTATGCCGACAAGATCACCGATTCGATGACGAGGGCGATCGAGGAGACGCAGCGGCGCCGTGAGCGCCAGATCGCGTACAACCTCGAACACGGCATCGACCCGCAGACGATCCGCAAAGCGGTCGGTGACATCCTGTCGATGCTCGGTCTCGGCTCGGGCAGCGACGGTGCGCCGGTCCCCGGTAAGGACAGGCGTCGAGTGCGCGAGCGCGACAAGGTGAAACAGGAGCTGAAGACGCTTCCGCAAGAGGAGCTCAACCGGCTCATCCTCACCCTTGAAGAAGAGATGCACGCAGCTGCGGCCGATCTGAAGTTCGAGTACGCAGCGCGCCTGCGCGACGAGGTCAACGAGCTCCGGCGCGAGATCCGCGACGCCGGCTGACGGCGGCCGACGCGCCGGTGGCGGAGCGGGTCAGAGCAACTCGGTGAGAAGGTGAATGACAACGCCTGCGAGTCCGCCGACCACCGTTCCGTTGATGCGGATGAACTGGAGGTCGCGGCCGACCTGGAGTTCGAGGCGGCGGCTCGTCGATTCGGCGTCCCAGCGTTCGACGGTGGATGAAATCATGTTGCTCACCTCGCCGCGGTAGTTCGAGACGAGATAGCTGCCCGCCGATGCGACCCAGCCGTCGACCTTGGCCTGCAACTCGGCATCGTCCTTCAGGCGTTGACCCAACAGCGACAGGCTGTACGTCATCCGGCGACGCAGCTCGCTGTCGGGGTCGATGGCCGCCTGCTCGAGCGAGCGCTTCACCTCGCCCCAGAGCGAAGCGATCCATGCCCGAACATCCGGGTGGGCGAGCAGCTCGTCTTTCAGTTCCTCGCCCTTGGCGATCAGTTCCTGGTCGTCGCGGAGGCGCTGCGCGAACGCGATCACACGCTGGTCGATCGAACGACGCACCTCGTGCTGGTGGTCTCGACCGACGTCGTCGAGGAAGCGGTGGACGCCGCTGAAGATCTTGTCGAAGATCCGGTCATCGATCGATTCGGGAACCCACCACGGCGACTCGGTCTGAAGGCGCCCACGGAACGTGTCGCGGTTGTCGTCGAGGAAGTGTGCAAGCCCGCTCATCGTGGCGTCGAGCAGCCGTTGGTGGTGCCCGTTCTCGACTGCGATGTCGATCGCCCGCCCCATGAGCGGGGCGACCGGTATGGCCCTGATCCGACGCTCCACGATGGTCTCGATCGAGCCGGAGATCGCGCCGTCGTCCACCACCTCGAGTGTGCCGCGCAGGACGTCGCCGGCGGCGGCGGAGGCACGAAGCGCGTTCGCCGGGTGCGACAGCCACTCGCCGAGCCGTGCACCGACGTGTGCCTTCTGCAGCCGCTCGTTCAAGAGCTCCTCCGTGAGGAAGTTCTCCTGCACGAACTGCCCGAGCGACTCGCCGATCTGGTCTTTGCGCTTGGGAATGATCGCGGTATGGGGGATCGGAAGCCGGAGTGGGTGGCGGAACAGCGCTGTGACGGCGAACCAGTCGGCGAGCGCGCCCACCATGGCGGCCTCGGCGAAGGCCGCGACGTACTCGAGCCATGTGCCGGCGTCGTCGCGGAACGTGTGCGCGAGCGCGAACACGATGGTGACGACGACGAGCAACCCGGTTGCCACCCACTTCATTCGGCGCAGATCGCTGGCGCGCTGGGCGTCGGTGGGAGTGGTCATCGCGCCCCACCATAGGTGGCGCCCGTGTGGGTGGACCGGCGAGCGTGGGTCAGCTGGGCCTGGTCACCAGGTGCCGACGAGCGGCGCTCCGAGCACCGCGGACAGCGATTCGGCCGGTTGTGGCACGGCAAACAGGTAGCCCTGGCCGAAGCGGCACCCGAGCTGAACGAGCTTGTCGCATTGCGTCTGGGTCTCCACGCCCTCGGCGATCACTTCGATGCCCGCATCAGCAGCGCGAGCCAGGATCATTCGAACCTCGGCGATGTCTCGTTCCGTGCCGTTCACCTGCTGCACGTAGCGACGGTCGAGCTTCGCGCCCGAGATCGGGATGTCGCCCAACTGCTCGAGCGCATGGAAGCTGTGCGGCACATCGTCGAGCAGCAGCTTCACACCGAGATCGACCAGCTTGCGCAGTTGGCTGCGGGCGCCATCGGTGAGCTGATATGCGATCCGCTCGTTGAGCTCGATGGTGATCGCGTCGGCATCGGTGCCCGTCTCCGACAGGCGACGTTCCACCAGTTCTGCCAGGCCGAACTCGGGGACGCCTGCGAACTCGAGGTTCAGGGCCGCGCTGAGGTCGGGCATGCGGTGGCGGAAATCGCCGAGGAACTGCAACGAGGAGTCGAGCATACGATCGAACAGGCTGAGCATCGACGGACCGGTGGAGTAGGCGTCGAGGAACGCATCCGGGCCGAGCACGCCGTCGACGGTCTGCAACCGGGCCAGCGCTTCGATGGCCACCACTTCACCGTTGATCAGCTCGACGATCGGTTGGAAGTAGGCGATCATGCGGCCGTCCACCTCACCCGATGCCGATGGGGCCATGTCGGTGGGGTCCTGGAGGACCACGATGCTGCGCGTCTCGGCTTCGGCGATCGAGCCGAGGGCCGACGCGACAGCCTCGCCCAGGCGCTGGTAGCGGCCGGGATCGTCGTCATCGAGCAGGCAGAGGAACGCCAGTGCGGCTCCGTCGTTGCCGGGAACGCCGAACGCTGTCCCGATCGGCGACGCTGCGATCGACCAGCGTGCTTCGGTCTGCTGATGCAGGTAGTGCAACAGATGCAGACCGATGCGACTGAGCGCAGCCTCGAGACTCGGACTTCCAACCACGTCGTCACTATCGGCACGCAGAGTGCGCACCTTCAGCAATTCCTGCGCTTCGATCCCGAAACTGTCGAGACTTGGCCGCGCCGACGGACTCCCGGAACCCGGTGTGGGCACCACGAACGAAAGCTGATCGGCAGAACGTGTGTTCGTTCGGGCCCGCGGGTAGTCTCGACACGATGCCTGCTGCCCCCCGCACCGCCACCGGGTCGACCTCGCCCACAGCCCCCAAGAAGTCGCCGAAGAACTCCCTCAAGACCCCGCCCAAGACCCCGCCCAAGAAGTCACCCCGGTCCGCCACCGAGAGGCCCGACGCAGCAACGTCGGGCGTGGCGGAATCGCAACACGCTTCCCCCGACGTGTCACGGGTGCCTGCTCAGCGGGCACGGCGGACCGAGCCCGCACATCCTGGCGCTACCAGTTCATCAGGGCTCATCACGGTTCGCGGCGCACGCGAGCACAACCTCAAGAACGTCAGCGTCGACCTGCCTCGCGACCGATTGATCGTGTTCACCGGTCTGTCCGGCTCCGGCAAGAGCAGCTTGGCGTTCGACACCATCTACGCGGAGGGCCAGCGACGGTACGTCGAGAGTCTGAGTGCCTACGCCCGACAGTTCCTCGGCCAGATGGACAAACCGGATGTCGATGTGATCGAGGGGCTGTCGCCGGCGATCTCGATCGATCAGAAGTCGGCCGGGCGCAATCCGCGGTCCACGGTGGGTACGATCACGGAGGTCTACGACTATCTCCGGCTGCTGTGGGCGCGCATCGGAGTGCAGCACTGCCCCAACGACGACACCAAGCTCGAGCGTCAGACACCTCAACAGATCGTCGACCGCATCCTCGAACTTCCCGAGGGCACCCGCTTCCAGGTGCTCGCTCCGGTGGTGCGAGGCCGCAAGGGCGACTACGACACGTTGTTGCAAGACCTCGCCGGCCAAGGGTTCGTGCGGGCCAAGATCGACGGCGAGACCGTCGACATCAACGAGTTCCTCAAGCGTGACGAGAAGCTGGCCCGCTACGAGAACCACCACATCGAGATCGTCGTCGACCGGCTCGTGCGCCGCGACGGCCTCGAGCGTCGCCTCACCGATTCGCTCGAGACGGCGTTGCGTCTCACCGAAGGTGTCGCCCAGGTCGAACTCGTCAACCGCGACGGGGTCGACGACGAGACGCTCACCTTCAGTCAACACCTCGTGTGCCCGGCGTGTGGCACGAGCTACGAAGAGCTCGCTCCTCGCAACTTCTCGTTCAACACCCCGTACGGTGCCTGCGCCGTATGTGACGGATTGGGCACCACCTTCGAAGTCGACCCGGAACTCGTCATCCCCGACCCCGACATGAGCATCAACGAGGGCGCGATCGCACCGTGGCGCAGTTCGCACACCCAGTACTTCACGCGCATGCTCGAAGCGGTGGCCGAGTCCTACGAGATCGATCTCAGTGCGCCGTACCGCACGCACACCGCCAAGCAGCAGAAGATCGTCTTGCACGGCGTGACCGGCAACCTGGAGGTGAAGTACAAGAACCGGTATGGGCGCACCCGGCAGTACAGCACCGCCTACGAGGGTGTGATCCCGTGGATCAAGCGCCGCCACGAGGGTGCCGAGAGCGACTGGAGTCGTGAGCAGTACGAGGGTTACATGCGGCTCGTGCCGTGCCCCACGTGCAACGGCGCCCGCCTCAAGCCGGCATCGCTCGCAGTGCGGGTGAACGACAAGCACATCTCCGAGGTGTGCGACATGAGCATCGGCGATTCGTCGAAGTTCCTCGGCGGGTTGGTGCTCAGCGAGCGCGATCGGATGATCGCCGAGCGTGTCACCAAGGAGATCAACGCACGCCTCGGCTTCCTGCTCGACGTCGGCCTCGACTACCTCAC
>JAYSLK010000646.1:0-7725 GCA_043725585.1 Actinomycetota bacterium | reverse complement strand
CCGGATCGTCACGGTCATCGGACAGGTCGACATCGATGAGCTTCTCGCTTTCGCAGGCCAGCTCGAACTCGCGACGCTTCAGGAGTGGGAGGCGGCGATCATCGACACCTTTGATAGTGGGAACTTCCCACAGGGTGGGCCCCAGGTGGACGTGAAAGTCGGTGGACCGCCGCTCAGCGATTGGCAGGCGTATGTGTACGCCTCGTTGGCGTCGGTCCAGCTGAACATCTCCGGACCGAACTTCTACGTGAGCGAGAGCCTGGATCAGGCGTTGGGGCCGCGACTCACGGTCTACCGCTCGATCGACCGGGCGTTCCTCGTCGTCACCAACACGTGGCCGGACCCCGGTCGACGCGTGGTGATCACCCAGCCCGGGCTCGAACCGAACGAGGTGCCGCTGGTTCCCGTCGACGACACGGCGCTGCACGCCATGGTCGTCGAGTTGGACGCTTCGCTGCCATACGACGTGTTCTGGCTCGACCGCTGGGGCGCCCCTGCGCCAGGGCCGGCTCAGGCGGGATCATGATCGAGTTCCTGCCACCTCGCGATGGTGCCTTCGGTGAGTCCGACACGCCCGAGTTCGTCGGCTTCGACGGCGACGACACCGAGAGCTTCGGCGACGAGCCGCCCCGCTCGCGATGGCTCACCGCACTCGCCGTCATCGGCGTCACCGGCCTGCTCGCCGGCGGCGTCATCGCCGCAGCCCCGTGGGACAACGACCCGGCAGCGACACCAACGACCACCACGACACCCCCCACCACCACCACGCCGCCCACCACCGCGCCGCGGACGACCAGCACCACCGAACCCAGCCTCCCGCCCGGCGTGTCGGCCGACATCCCCGGCATGCTCGCGACCGAGCCGGCGCCGTACGTTCTGGTGTTCGCAGAGTCGATCGACGACGGGAACAAGTACGACGTGCTGGGCAGCCTCGATCCGATCGAGGTGTGGATGTCACCCGACGCATCGAGGAACACAGGCAGGTGGGTCGTGATCGACTCCCTCGAGACGAGCAGCGATGTCCAGGCCTTGCGGAGAGACGCGACGAGGGTCGACGCCGGCACACGACCGGCGCTCCTGATCGCGCGGCCCGACAACGTGGTGGAGATCGAGGTGCCCGTCAGCGACGGCGTGCCCTTCTCGGTCTCCGGGTTCGGCCTGACTTTGCCCGAGCTGATCCGTATCGCAGCGACGGTTCGCATCGACGCGCGAGGGATCGACCACGGTGATCTGCTGGCACCCGGTGGGCCCTTCGACGGGCTCGAGCAGCGGGTGGCCGACGACGTCGCCTGGTTCCCCGGCGGCTTCTCCAATTCGACTCCCGATGCGATCAGCGCGTACATCGACGAGTCCGACGGCAGGTGGATCCAGGTCTCGGTCGATGCTCCCGACCCGACGACGCAGCTGCTCGACGAGCTGATCGGTCTGACGCCCGTCCAGCCGTCCACGCTGTCGTTGCGCGGCTTGAGTGGGTTGTTCTCGTTGTCGGAACGGTTCGACTCGGTCAAGGCGGTCCGCAGCGACTTCAACGTCGGCATCGGCTTCGTCACGTTCGCACTTCGCGATCGTCGGGTCGTGACGGTCGCAGGTCAGATCGGGGTCGACGAGCTCCTCTCCTTCGCCGCCCGACTCGAGCTCGCCGAGCCCGGGGACTGGCGAGGTGCGGTCATCGAAGCCTCCGAAGCCGGCGGTGTCGGCACGCAAGGATCACCCCCCACCGCGATCGGCGCAGCGGCTCACGGCGAGTGGCAAGCGGAGGTCTACGGCTCGGTGAGCTCCTGGTGGGTTGCGATCAACGGCCGCGAGATCTCGATGGGTGAACCCTTCGATCCCGAGACGGGACCGCATCTCACGTCGTACCGTTCGGTCGACAAGGCGTTCGTCCTCGCCACGAACACCTGGCCGAACACGGCCCGACGGGTCGTCATCGCCCAGCCTGGGGCCGAGCCACAGGAGCTGGCGCTCACTCAGATCCAGGATTCGGCGATGTATGCGCTGGTGGCACAGCTCGACGCCACACTGCCGTACAACGTGCAGTGGCTCGACGCAGACGGCGTCGCCGTTCCCGGGCCGACGGTCACCGAACCGTGATCGTGGCTCGATGATCCTGCCTCGATGATCCCGCTTGGGCGAACGGGCGCGGTCGGGCACGTTCGGGCCGATCGACGATGCGCACCTGTCGGCGTCACCGTGGTCGGTCACAGCAACCGAACGCCGAGCGAGCGAGCGAGATGCACCACGGTGTCGAGGGGCAGACCGATCACATTGCTGACGCTGCCGCTGATGCCGGCAACGAACACGCCGCCTGCCCCTTGGATCGCATACCCGCCGGCCTTGTCAAACGGTTCGCCGGTCGCGACATACCAGGTCATGGTCGCCTCGTCGATCACGGCCATGTCGACGTCGGTCGACACCACCGCCGTCGCCGAGCGATCATCGACCCGCAGGGTGACCCCGGTGTGCACCTGATGCCGTCGCCCCGAGATCGCTGCCAGCATCGCCATGGCCTCGGCCTCGTCGGCCGGCTTGCCCAGGATCAGCCCGTCGACGTCGACGGTGGTGTCTGCCGCGATCACCAACGTCCCGCCCGGCACCGACACGGCTGCCGCCTTGCCGATGCTGAGCCGGCGCACGTAGTCGACCGGCACCTCATCGCCGACGACCGACTCGTCGATGTCAGCCGCACGGATCTCGAACACCAATCCCAACTGGGCGAGCAGCTCCCTGCGGCGAGGCGACCCCGAGGCGAGCACCACTGGGGTGCGCGCCACCTCGACCTCAGCCACCGCCGGATCAGCCACCGCTGAGCGCCATGACCTCGCCGTCGTCGGGCACCGTGCGGTCGTCGAGATGTTCGAGATAGCCGTGCGGCAGCGCCACCCGAATCGGACCGTTGGTGTGACCACGACGGATGCGCTCGCCACCTTCGATGATGCAAGTGTCGGGGTCGAGCCGGGCGATGAGATCCTCGAGCTCACCGATGGTGCTGACCATCCCGAACTCCCGACGCATCTCGCCTCCCACCGGGTAACCCGTGAGGTACCACGAGGCGTGCTTGCGGAAGTCGCGCATCGCCACCTGCGGCCCGAGATGCGGGAGCAACAAGTTGGCGTGGCGGTGCATGACGACGCACGCCTCGCCGAGTGTGGGCGATGCGGGTACCGGTCGTCCGTTCAGCGCCTCGACGAGGTCGCGGAACAACCACGGACGACCCAGGCAGCCGCGTCCGATCACCACTCCGTCGCACCCGGTCTGGCGCATCATCTCGACCGCATCGGATGCTTCCCAGATGTCGCCGTTGCCGAGCACGGGGATCTCGGGCACCGCCGCCTTCAATTCTCCGATCGCGTTCCAGTCGGCCGTGCCCGCATAGTGCTGCTCGGCCGTGCGCGCATGCAACGCGATCGCAGCGATGCCCTCCTCGGCCGCGATCCGACCGGTGCTCACGAAGGTGAGCAACGAGTCGAAGAGGCCTTTGCGGAACTTGGCCGTCACCGGCACACCGTACGGCGACGCCGCGGCGACGGCGGATTGGAGGATCGCACGCAGCAGGTTGGGCTTCGCGGGCACGGCTGCGCCGCCGCCCTTGCGGGTCACCTTCGCCGCCGGGCAGCCGAAGTTCATGTCGACGTGGTCGACGCTGCCCCGGGCGCAGAGCTTGCGGATCGCCTCGCCGATGATCACCGGATCGCTGCCGTACACCTGCAGGCTGCGCGGCTGTTCGTCGGGGCCGAACGTCATCATCCGCTCGGTCTTCGCATTGCCGTGCACGACCGCCGTGGCCATCACCATCTCGTTCACATACACCAGCCCAGGCGCGAACGCTCGACACATCGAGCGGAACGGCGCGTTGGTGACGCCCGCCATGGGCGCCAGCACCACCGGTGCCGCCGGGGTGAACGATCCGATCCGCAACGCACTCACCCGTCGGAGGGTATCGCCCCGCCCCGCGATGAGCGATGAGTGGCCCTGCCGCCCCCATCTCTCATCGCGGGGTGTCGCGGGTCAGGTGAGGCCGGGGATCTTCAGGTTGGGGAAGGCGCCGCAGTCGAGCGGCGTGGGACCGTCGCTGCGCAGGCGATGCCAGCCGACGGCAGCGATCATCGCGGCGTTGTCGGTGCACATCTCACGGCTCGGCAGAAAGGCGTTGAAGCCATCCATCACGCACGCGTCCAAGAACTGCTCGCGCAGCAACGAATTCGCAGCCACTCCGCCGGCGAGGACGAGACCCTTCGCTCCCACCTGCGCTCCGGCGCGACGCGCCTTGGTGACGAGCACGTCGACCACGGCCGCCTGGAACGAGGCGGCCACATCCTCCGAGGACACCTCCGGGTGCTTGCGGACATGGTTCATCACCGAGGTCTTGAGTCCGCTGAAGCTCACATCGAGCCCGTCGTTCAACATCGCCCGCGGAAACCGGATCGCCTCCGGATCGCCATCGACGGCCTCGCGATCGATCGCCGGCCCGCCCGGATATCCCAGGCCCAGGAAGCGCGCCACCTTGTCGAAGGCCTCGCCGGCAGCATCGTCGATCGTGCGACCGAGCAACCGGTAACGACCGTGATCCTGCATCTCGATCAACATCGTGTGACCGCCGGACACCAGCAGGACCACCATCGGGAACTCGAGTGTCGGGTCTTCCAGGAACGCGGCGTACAGATGCGCTTCGTGGTGGTGCACACCGACAAACGGAACGTCCCACGCCAAGGCAAGCGACTTCGCTGCCGACACCCCGACGAGGAGCGCGCCGATCAGACCTGGGCCGATCGTGCACGCAACCGCATCGATGCGGCTGTCGGCCACACCGGCCTCGACGATCGCCCGGGCAACGACCGGGTTGAGCATGTCGAGGTGGGCCCGACTGGCGATCTCGGGCACCACGCCGCCGAACTGGGCATGGATGTCGACCTGGGTGCTCACCACGCTCGACGCCACGTCGTAGCCGCCGAGCACCAGCGCTGCCGCAGTCTCGTCACAACTGGTCTCGATGCCGAGTACGAGGGTGTTCTCATCGACGCGACCTGCCAGCTCACCCGATGGTCGAATGATGCGGCCGGTCATCGCGCCGCCTCGGGACACAGGTCCGCCAACCGCTCGCGATACGGGGGCTCGACGATGTCGTGGCACCACATCACGATCGCGTCCTCGGTGTTCTCGTAGTACTTCTGGCGCACGCCAACCGGGGCGAACCCGAACTGCCGATACAGCGCTTGCGCACTCGTGTTGCTGGACCGCACCTCCAACGTGAGCGCCTGGCAGTCCCGTCGGATGGCCTCCCACGCCAGCTCCGCCAGGAGTCGCGTGGCAACCCCGGAACGACGGGCGGTCGGCGATGCAGCGATGTTGGTGACATGAGCGTCGCCCACCACGAACATCGCGCCGGCGTAGCCGACGAGCCGCTGATCACGTTTGGCCACCACGTAGTGGCGCTCCCCGCGCCGGGCCAGCTCGATCTCCCCTTGGAACACCCCGGTCGTCCAGGGCTTGGGGTACGACACGGCCTCGATCGACATGATGGCCGGAAGGTCGCGTTTGCGCATCGGCTCGATCGAGATCGACGCGTCGCCTTCGGTGCGTCCGAGGAACCTGGACAGGACGCTCATCGCGCCAACCCACCCGTGTTGTCGGTCGAGCCCTGCGCGCGCGTGTTCCAGTTGATCTGGGCGTCGGGCAAGCGCAGGTACATGGGCTGGACCTCCCACGGGTTCACCCACTCTTCGCGCAGCGCCCGAGCGTGCGCGAGCTGCACGAGCGGGGCGGCCGACGGGCGCGAAAGGAACTGCTCGGCGAACTCACACCGCAGCTCGGTGTGGATCTCGTCGCGATGGCGGAGTGCGCCGTCTCCGACGCACAGCACGTCCTCACCGCGTGCCATGAGGTGGGCGATGAGATCGTCGGCTCGACCGCATCGCGGCTCCAGCACGCGCTGCACACCACCGGGCACCGGTCGGTAGAACGCATAGAACAGCTCACCCTTGCGGGCATCGATCACGGCCGCGATCGTCCGGTCGGTGTGCCGGAGCGGGAACGCCAGCAGATCGAGCGAACTCATCCCGATCATCGGCACGCGAAGTGCCTGAGCCAACGCCTTAGCGGCAGCCAGCCCAACGCGCATCCCCGTGAACAGACCCGGGCCGATGTCGACAGCGATCACGCTGATCTCGGCCAATTCGATGTCGGCCTGCGCACAGAGGAACTGGATCGCGGGCGTGATCGTCTCCGCGTGCCTGCGGCCACGACACACCTCGAACAGACCGAGCACGCCCTCGTGGCCCCCGATGGCGACGCTGACCTGTTCGGTCGCGGTCTCGATGCCGAGGATCAGCACGTCCAGGCCTGCTCGGCTCGACACAACGCGTCCCAACGCGTTGCCCACACCCGGCCGAACGCCGACATCTCGAGCGAGCGAGCGTCGACGTTTTCGTCGTCTTCGTCGAGGGCATCGATGCGCACCAGCAGATGCTCACCCAGCGCGCCGCCGATCACGTCGCCCCACTCTACGAGCAGCACCCCGTCGGCCTCGGCCAACTCGGCCAGGGCGAGATCGGCCACCTCGTGCTGGGTGCCGAGCCGGTACAGGTCGACGTGGTGAAGGGTCAGCCGCCCGGCGGGGTGACTGTGCACCAAGTTGTACGTGGGCGAGGTCATGTGGTCGGTGACGCCCAGAGCAGCGCCGAATCCTTGGGCGAATGCGGTCTTGCCAGCACCCATCTCACCGGCGAGCACGATCGCGTCGCCGCCGCGAACGAGCCCGGCCAACGCTGCGGCGATCGCACGCGTCGTAGCCACCGAGTCCGAATGCAGCGTCAGCATCGAGCGCAGAGTCTACGAGACCTCACGGCTCACGGCCCTCTGGCGGTGCTGGCGGGCGCTGGCCGGTGCTGGCCGGCGGTGGCCGGTGCTGGCGGGCGCTGGCCGGTGCTGGCAGGTGCTGGCGGGCGACGCGCTTGGAGATCCCACACACCACCTCGTAGCCGATCGTGCCCAGACGTTCCGCCCACTCCTCGGCCCGCACGCGCTCGGAGCCGACGTCGCCGATCAACACCGCCGGCTCACCGATGCCGACGTCGAGATCGCCGACGTCGACCATCAGCTGATCCATCGTGACGACGCCGACGATCGGGCAGCGTCGACCCTGGACGAGCACCTGCCCGTGCGTCTCGAACAACCGCCGTGGCACGCCGTCTGCATACCCGATCGGCACGGTCGCAACGCTCGTGTCATGGTCGAACGCGTGCCGCAGGCCGTAGCTGATGCGGTCGCCGGCGTTCATGCGCTTCACGTGCGACACCCGTGCGTGCAGCGACAGCGCCGGGCGCAGCTCTCGGCACAGATGTTCCACGCCGCGGCCCGGCTCGATGCCGTAGAGCGCGATCCCGATGCGCACCAGGTCGTAGTGCGCTCGGGGATGGGCGAGTGCGCCCGCGGAGTTCGAGGCATGCACCCGGCCGGGCTCGACACCGGCCGCGCGGATCGAGGCGAGCACCTCGTCGAAGCGGTCGAGCTGCCCGTTCGTGTACGGATCGGAGGGTTCGTCAGCGACCGCCAGGTGCGTGAACACACCGTCGAGCACGAACGTCGAGCGCCGGCCGATCTCGTGCACCAACGACAACACATCGGCGGGCGCACAGCCCACACGGTGCATTCCGGTGTCGACCTTGACCTGTACCCGATGAGCCTGTGCACCAGCGCTCTGCAGCGCGTCGAGCTGGTCGATGGAGTACA
>JAYSLK010000645.1:0-8028 GCA_043725585.1 Actinomycetota bacterium | reverse complement strand
CCACGACGACCGAAGCGGCTCCCACGACGACCGAAGCGCCCACCACCACGGCGGCTCCCACCACCACGCTTCCGCCGAACCTGGAGATCGTCGGTGCATCGGTCATACCGATCGAGGCCGTGGGCTCTCGCGATGGTGAGCCCACGCGCGTGCTGCAGGAGCGGCTGTACCAGCTCGGCTTCTGGCACGCCGGTGCCGATGGCGAGTACGGCCACACCACCAAACAGGCGGTGATGGCGTTCCAGAAGTACCTCGGATTGAACGCGACGGGCGAGGTCGACCAGACCACCGCCGACTACCTCACCCAGTTTCCCGAGAAGGCCCATGGCACGGCAGACACCGGCGACCTGATCGAGGTCGACAAGCACAGGCAACTCCTGTTCGTCGTTCGTGGCGGCAAGACGATCTGGGTGATCAACACCTCCACGGGTACCGAGGTGCCATACGAGGAGGAGAACAAGAAGGAACCGGGCAAGATCGAGACCGGTACCTCCATCACGCCCGCCGGTCTGTGGAAGGTCACCCGCGAGCGCCAGGAAGGTTGGTGGGAAGGCGACCTCGGCGAGATCTACCGACCGAAGTACTTCCGCGGTGGCATCGCAGTCCACGGGTCGAACAGCATTCCCAACTACCCGGCCTCGCACGGGTGTGTGCGGGTGAGCACCGCGGCCATGGACTTCATCTGGGCCTTCGATCTGATGCCGTTGAAGACCACGGTGTGGGTTCATGGCGACATCCCCGGCTCTGTGAGCTGAGCCGTGCTGCCGGTGATCGGAGCGCTTCGCCCCTGGGCGTGCCCGGAACAGCTGAGCCTGCACCGCCTGCCGATGCACGTGCCGTTGCCGCTCGGCGACGACGCACGAACGTCGCTCGATGGGCAATGGAGCTTCGAACTGTTCGACTCGCCGGAGTCGGTGCCTGAAACGGCCGTCCTCGGTCTCACCCCCACCGGACGGACCGTGACGGTGCCCGGCAACTGGACGCTCCAGGACACGGGCGACCTCCCTCACTACACCAATGTGCAGATGCCGTTCCCCGGTCCACCACCTGCGCTGCCGGCCCGCAATCCCACCGGCGTGTATCGGCGGAGCTTCACCGTCGGTCGGGGCTGGAAGTCACATCGGGTGTGGCTGCACGTGGGCGGAGCCGAGAGCGTGCACGCGGTGTACCTCAACGATCGCTTCGTGGGGTACGGCACCGACAGCCGCTTGCCCAGCGAGTACGACATCACCGACCACCTGGTGTCCGGCCGCAACCACGTGGCGATCGTGGTGGTGCGGTTCAGCGCACAGAGCTACGTCGAAGACCAGGATCAGTGGTGGATGGCCGGACTGCACCGCAGCGTCCACATCGAGGCCCGCTCACCCGTCCACGTGGCCGATGTCGAGGTCGACGCCGACCTGCGGCTCGCCGACGGAGCCGGTCTGCTGCGCGTGCGCACCACCGTTGGCTTCACGGGCGCGCCTACCGCCGGGTTCACCGTGCGCACGTGGGCCGAGTCCCTGACAGCAAAGCGCGTCGCTCGACCGCAGACATCAGTGGTGCCTCATGCGTACGACGTGCCGTACGTGTTTGCCGGTCACCGGGTGGACGCAGCATGGGAACTGCCGAACATCGCACCCTGGAGCGCGGAATCACCGGCTCGTTATCGGGTGCACGTCGAACTGATCCGCCCCGATGGCAAAGTGGCCGAGGCCACGTCGCAGGTCGTCGGATTCCGTCACGTCGAGGTGCGGAACCGTCAACTCCTCGTGAACGGCCAGCCCATCTGGATCTTCGGCGTCAACCGCCACGATCACCACCCCGACCGTGGCAAGGCGGTCACCGCAGCAGACATGCGTTCCGACCTGGAGGTCATGCGCCGGCACAACATCACCGCGATCCGCACGTCGCACTACCCGAACGACTCGGCGTTCTACGACCTGTGCGACGAGCTGGGCATGTACGTGGTCGACGAATCCAACATCGAGAGCCACGCCTACAACACCAGCCTCTGCAACGACCCGCGCTACCTGGCGACCTGGGTCGCTCGCGGGTCGCGGATGGTGCAGCGTGACCGAAACCATCCCTCGATCATCCTGTGGAGCCTCGGCAACGAGAGCGGCTACGGCACCAGTCACGACGCCCTGGCCGGATGGATCCGCAAGCACGACCCCAGCCGACCGTTGCACTACGAAGGCGCGCCGTTCCACGACGGATGGGTGAGTGGCGGAACGATGGCCAGCGATCTCGTGTGCCCGATGTACGCGCCGATCGACGCGATCGTGAAGTACGGCACGTCTGGCAAGGGCACGCGTCCTCTGATCCTCTGCGAGTACTCCCACGCGATGGGCAACTCCAACGGGTCGCTCGCCGACTACTGGGCGGCGATCACGTCGACACCGGGTCTGCAGGGCGGCTTCCTGTGGGAGTGGAAGGATCATGGCATCCGCCAGACCTTGTCCGACGGCACCGTGCGTCTGGCGTACGGCGGTCAGTTCGGCGAGAAGCCCCACGACGGCAACTTCGTCGCGGACGGGCTGGTGTCGGCTGATCTCGTGCCGCACCCGGCGATGCAGGAGGTCGCCTGGGTCTACCGGCCGGTGACGGTGGAGGCAGGTTCGCGGAAGGGCATGCTCCGTGTGACCAATCGTCAGTCCTTCGTCGGCCTGACGGCGTTCGACGCTCGCTGGAGCCTGCTGGTCGACGGCGAAGTGGTGCGCACCGGCACGTTGAAGCTGCCCGCCATCGCGCCTCGGTCCTCCGTCGAGGTGCCGATGCCGGTGCCGGTACCCGCGTCGTCGGGCTCGGTGCACCTGTCAGTGTGCTTCACGCTGCGTCGATCCACCTGGTATGCCGACGCCGGCCACCTGGTGGCGTGGGATCAGGTCTCGCTGCGCGCAGCGAAGGTGGCCAGGGCGCGTCGCTTCACACCGGATACACGACCGGCAGCGATCGACGAGCTGCTGGTGTCGCCTGTCGCGTTGTGCATCTTCCGGGCACCGATCGACAACGACGGCTTCAAGCTGATGCCCGATCTGTCGCGCCGCATCCGCGTCGGCGGAACCTCGTTCGTGCATTGGCAGGACATCGGCGCCGACCGCCTGCCGGCGGAGGAGCTGGTCGAGCACACCTGGAGCCGCTCGGTGTCGGAGTCTGCAGGCTCCGATGGAGCATCCGTCGAGTACCGCCACCACGTGGTGGTGCCCGCACGCTGCGCCGACCTCGCCCGGGTGGGCATCACCTTCGCGCTGCCCGCCGGATTCGAGCAGCTTCGTTGGTTCGGGCGAGGGCCGGGCGAGAACTACCCCGATCGCAACAGCGGGTCACCGCTCGGCATCTGGCACGGCGTGCCCGACTCACCGCCATACCTCGTACCGCAGGAGTTCGGTCTGCGCACCGACTGCCGATGGTTCGAATGCATCGACCCGTCAGGCCGCGTCGTCCGCATCGACGTCGTGCAACCAGCGGTGCTGCACATGTCGGCCACTCACTTCACGGTGCACGACCTCTACGAGGCTCGCACCGAGACCGAACTGCTTCCACGGCCGGAGCTGATCGTGCACGTCGACGTCGCTCATCGGGGGCTCGGTACCGCGAGTTGCGGGCCCGACGTGTTGCCGCGGTACACGTTGTCACCCGGCGTCTACGACTTCGCCTATCGCCTCACCGTGTCCTGACCTGCGAACAGCGCCGATCCCGCGGCATCTGATCGGGTGGCGCCGGCATCGGGATCACGCGCGGCGGATGACGAGCTTGCGGTTGGCCGCGTTCAGGCACTCACCCGATTCGAGGTCGAACTTCCAGCCGTGCAGCGTGCACACGAGGTGATCGCCGTCGATCTCGCCGAACACGGCCAGGTCGGCTCGGCGGTGAGGGCACAGGCGCTCGCACACGTGGTCACCGATGCGAATCTCCTCGCCGGCCAAGCCGGTGCGGTCCGGGTCGGTCTTGCGCAGCGCCTCGGCCTCGGTGCGCCGCATGCGTTCGGCGGAGAGCGATTTGAAGAAGTTGTAGACGTACTCGTTGTAGTTGCCTGCTCGCCACGCCTTGAAGCGTGCAGAAAGGAACAACGAGTTGCTCCAGTCGACTGCCTTCTGGGCGACCACGGTCTCGACCAGTTCGCGCTGGATGGTGAACCGGAACTCGTAGTCCTCGCCGGCGTACGCGCGCACCTGGCCGTTCGGGAAGTCGATGACGATCTCGATGTCGCCTGCCTGCAGCAGCACGTTCGTGCCCACTCCGGCGCAGAGCGTGGGCGCCATCGCCAACAGCGGCTCCCACCACGCCTTCATCGTGGCGAGGAGGTCGTCGCTTCGCGCAGTCCAACCGGCCTTCGTCTCGGCCAGCCAGGGCAGGTAGTCGGTCTGGTAGCGCTCGAGGTACTCGCGTTTGTGCTCGAAGATCTCGGCGACATCGTGGTCGGGCATCGGATGGGTGACCCGGACACCGTCGGGGCCGATGTCGATCGCGGTGCCGGGGATCGCGAGCACGCCGAGGCGACCCTCGCTGCCGAGGCGGTCGATGAGCACACGCTGGTCCGGGAAGATGCTCAGCTCGTCACCGTCGATGATGTTGAGCTCGAACAGGTCGGGATCCAAGAACGCGGGCGGACCCGCGCTCGGCACCACGGCGCGGGCCCCGACGGCCTCGACGTAGCGCATGGCCCGTGTGAGCTGACTGTCGACCTTGAGGTCGACGAGTTCGCGCATCTTCTCGGGGGTTTCCTCGTACACCATCGGGTACCAGATCGCGCCGGAGTACTGGATCCAGTGGAGATCGACCGGGCCGTGGGAGCGCAAGGCATCGAGGTCGCTGGTGCGGCAGTCGTTCTGGTTCACCAGGCGAGACACACCGTCGCTCACGACGAGCGCCGAGTCGCCCCCGGGGCCGTCGGTGATGCTCACCTCCACATGGATCGCGATCCGAAGGTCGCCGTTCAGCTGCACCTCTTCGCCGTCGTTGGTGCGGATGAACGCGCTGAATCCCATGTCGCGCAGACGTCGTTCGAGTTCGCGGGTCGGGTACCCGGGGAGCAACACCGTGACATCACGGCTGACGTGATGCGGCAGCCACGTCTCGTCGAGGTGATCGCCGTGGATGTGGCTGATGTACAGGTAGTCGGGGTGCTCGATCGCGTGCTGCAACTCGGGTGTGAGCTGATCGTTGCGAGGGAACACGAACCACGACCCGAAGAACGCAGGCTCGAACCACGGGTCGCACGTGATGGAACCGAAGGCGGTCTCGATCAGGATGCCGGCATGACCGATGGAGGTGGCGCGCACGACCGTCGACGGTAGCGGGCCGGGCGTCGGCGCGCCTGCAGGCCGTCGGGCCGAAGGTCACATCTCAGGGGGCCACGAGGGGCCGCATCCTGCGATGGCCGAGATCAGGCGACGGGCGGGTCGGTGTACTGCTGGCCGGCGCGAGACACGTGCTCGGTCCAGGTGCCACCGTCCCAGTAGCGAAGCTCGAACCGGCCTGCTGGGTCGGCATACCAGCCCGCGGGCACGGCGGGCGCAGCTGCCGCTGCAGGCGCCGGTGTATAGGCCGTCGTGGCAGCGGGCGTGTAGGTGCTGGCCGGCATCGGCTCGACGACGGCGACTGCCGGGGCGGCCTCGGGAGCCACGGCCCACCCGGCCGGTTCGGCGGCGGCGGGTTCGGGGGCGGGCGCCGGCTCGGGTTCCACCACGGCTGCCGGCTCGTACGACACGACGGCGGCCTCCGCCACAGGCACGGAGCCGCTGCTGGTGTCGACCGCGCTCGCGCTGGACTCACCGGTCGACTCGCGGCTCAAGAAGGCCGTGACGTCACCGCCGGTGGAGACGATGCTGACGACCGACCAGCCGTCTGCGGACTTGTCGGTGAGCTTGGTCGCGAGTGCCGCGGGGTCGTACGAGGACGAGCTGACGGTGGTGAACTCCTGCATGGGGTTGGATGCTAACGCAATCGTCAAGGGGAATCGCCCGCCGCGTTCGCACCGGGTCGCAGAGTGAAGGTTCGCCTGCGGTGCGCCGATCCGCGGCGACCCTGATTCTCACTCGTCAGGTGTGCATCATCAGGTGTGCAGGACGAGCGCATGGACGTCGGTGTCGCCGGGCGGAC
This sequence comes from Actinomycetota bacterium, assembly GCA_043725585.1. GTDB lineage: Bacteria > Actinomycetota > Acidimicrobiia > Acidimicrobiales > Ilumatobacteraceae > VFMC01. The sequence continues at coordinate 1,944 of JAYSLK010000645.1, read as the reverse complement.
CGTCGAAGCGAACCTCGCCGTCGGTGAGCGCGATCAACCGATCGGCCCGAGTGACGAAACCGAGTTCGTGGGTCGCGACCACGAGTGCGGCGCCGCGGGCGTGAGCTTCGTCGAACAGGCCGAGCAGTGCCGACTTGCCGGCTTCGTCCAACCCGACGAACGGCTCGTCGACGAGCAGCAGGGTGAACGGTCGAACGAACGCGATCGCGATCGCGGCCTTCTGCCGCAGACCGCGGCTGAACGTGGTGGGGAGCTGATCGAAGCGCTCGGTCAGGCCGAGCGCACCGACCAGTCGCTCGGCCGTGCCCAACCAGTCCTGCACGCCATGCATGCGCGCCACGAACTCGAGGTGCTCGCGCAGCGACAGGTCGTCGTAGAACGTGGGGTGGTCGGCCAGGTACGCCAACTCGGCCCGGGCCTCCATCGAACCGCCTGGCTGACCGTGGACCTCCACCGAGCCACCGCTGGGATCGAGCAATCCGGCGAGCATGCGCATGAACGTCGTCTTGCCGCTCCCGTTGTGGCCCACGAGCGCAACGAGTTGTCCGGCGGGCACCTCGAGGCTCAGCGGTGCAAGCGCGGGTCGGTCGTGTTCTGATCCCCCGTGCGATCCCTTGTGCGATCCCCCGTACGACTTGCTGAGTTCGTGGACGGAAAGGGCCGGTGGTGAAGCGGTCATCGAGCACTCCGTTGCTGCTGGGTTTGGGCGCGTCCTTCGGCCATGAACGCCTTGATCTTGCGCCGGGCGCGATCGCGGTACTTCACCCAGGCTGCAGTGAGGACCGTCAGGAGTCCGACGGCGACGCATCCGCGAACGGCGTTCCCGAGGGGGTCGGTGGTGTCGCTGTCGATCGCCGAACGAACGCCGAGTGCCATCGCCGCGCCGATCGCGCTGATCACGAGCGGGATCAGCGTCCGGATGACCGTGGTGAACCCGGCCATCTCCGGCGGCAGGTACACCTCCTGGTTGGCGCTCGACAACGGATCGGGAGCGTCGCGGACGATGCTGATCGCGGCACCGGACGCACCCGCGAAGACCGCTGCAATGCCGAGCAGGATTGCCACAGGGATGGCTGACCCGATGCGCTCGCCATCGGTGGCCAGCGCATCGAACACGACGGCTGCAGCTGCACCGATCATCGTGAACACGACGAGGACCACGGCTGGCGCCGCCAGGTGGCGAACCATCAACTCGCCGCGCTCCATCGGGAAGCTGTCGGTGCGATCGGGTTGATCCACCTCCTGCGACAGCGGTTCCATCACCTCGAGGCCCAGCACGAAGGTGCACACGAGGGTGCCGAACAACGCGGGAGCCGTGCCGTGGATGACCGCGACCTGGCAGCCTGCAGCGCCGAGTGTGAGGGCGACCATGCGGACGAGTCTCCCCGCCGGAAGACGAAGCAAGCTGTGCCACCCGCGGCGCCAGATGGCGGGTCCATCCCCGAGGAAGGCGAGGCGCACCCATGGATCGCGCCGGGTGTGCTCGTACGAGAGTTGACGGCGCAGCAGGATCACCGTGCGCAGGTCTTGCATGGTCACCGCGAAGCGAAGCTGTGCCACCAGGCTGCTCCGCCGGGCCAGCGCTTCGAGCGAGGTGCGCGCCACCAACAGCACCCCGATGGTGACGAGCACCGCGGTGAGCACCAGCGGGATCACGTCGATGCCTCGCTGGCGCCATCCCCACAGACCGAGGCTGCCGGCGAGGTTCCCAGGACCGGGGATGCCGGTGGCGATCGCAGATGCCTGCCAGCCCACCGCTACCAGGCCGACGACCGTCGTGAGGAGGAGCGGGATGCGCACCGCGTGGGCGACCAGGGCGGCTCCCACCCACAACAGCGCGACGTCGAGACCGAACAGGCCGCCGCCTGCGAACCAGGCGATCGGGGTGCCGGGCAGACGTCGTCCGGCCAGCTGCGCCAGGCATGCAGCGACACCGACGCCTGC
>JAYSLK010000644.1:0-2572 GCA_043725585.1 Actinomycetota bacterium | reverse complement strand
TTCCGGGCGCGTTCGCCAGCCTGGCATCAGCCGTCAGCAGCACGACGTCGAGCGCCTCCGCCAACGCGACGTAACAAGCGTCGTAGGCGGTGACGTTCGAGCGCAGCTCCCAACACCGGCGCAGCAGTGGCGTTGCGGGGTACACCGCGATCGGAAGGGCGAGCAGGTCGTCCACGGCGTTGTTCGCCTGCTGCACGTCCAGTGTCCCAGAGGCGACGTGACGTCGGATGACGGAAAGCACATCGACACGAAGCAGGTCCGGCGCGGCGAGTGTTCGGCTCCTCGGGGTCGATGGCCGCGACCTCGCCGCGGCGCTCGCCACGATCGCCGTCATGGGGAACGGACCGATGCTCGAGCAAGCGATCGCCGATGCGTTCCCCGGCAGCTCGCTCGTCATCGACGCCGATCGAGGGGTTTTCGGGGTGAGCCTCTCGATGCCGGGACTCCTCCGACCGATGGCGGGCCACGAGCTGTCCGACGGGACTCTGCGCTACCTCGCGCTCACCGCCGCACTCCTCAGCCCCCGGCCACCGGAGGTACTCGTCCTCAACGAACCCGAAACCTGCCTGCATCGATCGCTGATCGAACCGCTCGCCCGACTCATCACCGCAGCAGGCGCCAACTCGCAGCTCATCGTGACCACCCACTCGATGGCGCTCGCCGACCACATCTACCGTGCCAACAGGTATCCACCGATCGTGCTCCAGCGGGTCGACGGAGCCACCGCGGTGAGCATCCAGTCCATCGGCCAGGATGACTGATCGCGACCGCCCAGCAACACGCCGGCGCCCCAACCAAGTGCCCGCAAACGCCGGTTCCGGGCGGCGCCTCATGGAAAGTGCCCAGCACCAATCGGGCTCACGATCACTCGGGAGCGTTCTGTCCCTCCAGCCACGCGACGACGTGTTCCCGTTGCATGAACCGGGCCCATGTGAGCGGCGTGGAATTGAAGTCGTCGTCGCGGGCACCGAGGTCGGCGCCGTTCACGACGAGCCTGCGGAGCAGGTCGAGTTCGCCGGCGCCAGCGGCAGCATGTGCTGGCGTACGCCCTGAGACGGAGGGAGCAATGCCATTGTCGAGTAGTTCCTCGACGAGTGCCCATCGCCCGAAGCTGGCTGCCGTGCTGAGCAACGCTGATCCGGTCTCCGAGTCGACAGAAGCGATGTCGGCGAGCAGCGAGTCGTCGCCCCGCATCGCCCGTTCGGTCAGCTGGTCAGCGCTGATCGGTCGTTGCCACCGATACAGATCACGCAGCATCGAGATCTCTGCGCCGTGGTGGATGAACTCATCGAGCATGTGCAACACGTAACCGGCTCGAGTGCCGTCGCCGCGCCCACCACCGACAGGACCGATGCGAGCACCGAGACGCACATCATCCACCAGGGCAAGGTGCGCATCCCAACGTGCGTGAGCGCGGTCGAGCTGATCCAATGCGCCGGCTGCGGTGGCCGGCGGTGTGGGATCTGGCGCGTCCAGTCCAACTGCCTCGCCTTGGGCTGGCACGTCCAGCCATCGCGGCGCACGGTCCTCTCCGTACATGTCGATCAGATGCCAGAGGCGCCACGCCAACGTCGTGAGCGGCTCGGGGTGCACGATGGGCGCCCACTCGAGAAACGACGTGCCGTCCCGCCGTTGTCGGATCGACCAACATCCGGGTGCTGGTTCCCAGCGGTACTCCTCCTCGGTGAGGCCGTCGAGCCGCCGCCTGGTGCGCTCCCAAACAGCGTCGGACAGGCGCTTCAGCTCCTCAGTCGCGTGCAGCATGAGGCGAGACTACGCACGTCGCCGCACGAGCCAGAGCGTGATCGTCCTCGGGTGCGTCCGACAGCTTGCTGGGACCAGCCCTCCACCAGCAGGCCCACTTGCCCTCAACCGCGGGTCAGCGAGCCTGCCTCCTGATGACCGCCAGCAGGGCTGCGTGCGTCTCTTCGATGTCGCCGTTGGCCGGCAAGCCTCGTGTTGTCGGCCGGCGTTCGCAGATGTCTGCCAGCCGATCGAACGCCTCATGAACGACCCCGACAATGTCAGCGTCCGTGACCTCGGCTTCGGGATGGGCCGTACCGGCTACCTCGTGCTCGGCACGCCGACCCCGGAACCGCGCAATCGCCACGTTCGGCTCCGTGACGAGCACGACCTCGACGAAGTCCGCTCCACATCGGTGCGCCAAGCCAGCCAGCTGCTCGATGAACTCGATGCGCCCGACGTACTGCACCGCACGTTGCGGATCCTCGGCAAAGGCAGCAAGCCTGCCGTGATCCCGCTCGTGCCCCGCACCGCACGCACCGTGGACCTCGCCATAGGCGAACGGTGGGAGGGCCCGATCCTGCGCCGCCACGATTGCCAGCGGCTCGACCGCCGGACGGCGCATCGTTGGGTCAAGGCGATCGGCAAGCAGGCCGGTCTCGGGCACGTCCACCCGCACATGCTCCGAGGAGCGTTCATCATGGCCGCACTCGATGCCGGCGTGCCGCTACGTGATGTGCAACTCGCCGCCCGCCACGCCGACCCCCGCACGACCACGATCTACGACCGCCGACGCGAGAACTTCGACCGGCACGCCGCCTACGTCGTC
>JAYSLK010000643.1:0-8439 GCA_043725585.1 Actinomycetota bacterium | reverse complement strand
ACCAGATGGTTCTCGTCCGTCGCAGCGAGGTGAACGCCAGCGCGGTGGTGCCGCGGGCGGAGGGCGTGTGCGAGGCGAGTGCGGCGCCGGAATTCGGGCGTGCTCAGTCGAGCCCGGCGTACATCGATTCGATCTCGGCGGCGTAGCGAGCATTCACGCCGCGCCGCTTCAGCTTCGAGGTTGGCGTGAGCATGTCGCTGTCGGGCAACCACTCCTGGCCCACCAGCACGAACTTCTTGATCTGCTCCACCTGGGCGAACTGACGGTTGATCTCGTCGACACCGGCCTGCACCTCCGCGATGACATCAGCATCATCGGCGAGTTCGACGGGTGGGGCTCCGGGCCTCCCGTGATCCCGAGCCCACACCGCAGCGGCCTCCGGGTCGAGCACCAGGATCGCCGAGCAGAACTTGCGGTTGTCGCCGATCGCAGCGGCCTGCCCGATGAGCGGGATCGTCTTGAGCGCTGCCTCGAGATTGGCCGGGCTGATGTTCTTGCCGCCGGACGTGATGATCAGTTCCTTCTTGCGATCGACGATCTTCACGTATCCATCGGCATCGATCTCGCCGATGTCGCCGCTGTGCAGCCATCCGTCGATGACCGTGTCGGCGGTCTTGTCCGGCTGCTTGAAGTATCCCTGGAACACGTTGCCGCCGCGGGCGATCACCTCGCCGTCATCCGCAATGCGGATGTCGCAGCCGGGGATCTCCTGGCCCACGAAGCCGGGCTTGTTGGCCTTGGGTGACCACGTCATCGGGCCGCTCGACTCGCTCATGCCATAGATCTCGCTGAGAGGGACGCCGATGGCGTTGAACCACTCGAGCACCGGTCGTGGGATCGCCGCCGCACCCGTGACGCCCACGAGCACTGCGTCGAGCCCGACCAGCCCGCGCACGTTGCCGAATGCCACGGCGTCGAGGAACGCCCACGTATCGAGCTGCTCTTTCGTCGCGGTGCCGTCGCGCTCGGCCTGCTTGATGGCGAGCGCCGCCGCGAGTCCCTCGTCGAACTTCGCTTTCGCCTCCAGGTTCGCCGACAGCGCCGCATTGACGCCGTTGTAGATCTTCTCCCACACGCGTGGCACGCCGAACAGGATCTCCGGGTGCACCTCTTTCAGAGAGACGGTGAGCTGGTTGGGGTCGGGGCAGCAGTAGACCGAGTAGCCGAGAATCGCGGCTTGGTAGTGGCTCATCATTCGCTCGGCGATGTGTGCCATCGGCAGGTAGCTCACGGCGCGCTTGCCGACGAACGTGTCGAAGTCGATGCTGCGCTTCATCGATTCCACCGTGTACACGACGTTGTACTGACTGATCATCACGCCTTTGGGCGGGCCGGTGGTGCCGCTCGTGTAGATGAGCGTGGCGATGTCGTCGGGTGACGTGAGCGCAGCAAGCGCGTTCAGGTCGGCGACGCCACGGTCGAACAGTTCGGCCACAGGGCGAACGCCGTCGGGGCAGCCGACGGCGGGTGGCTCGATCACGAAGATGTGCTGCAGCTCGGGGAGCTCTGCCCTCACCGCCATCATCCGGTCGAGGAAACCAGCGTCTTCCACGATCGCGATGCGCGCTTCGGCGTGGTGTGACAGGTACTGGATCTCCTCGGGTGACGAGGAGTTGTAGATGCTGACCGGAGTGGCGCGCACGAACTGTGCGGCCAGGTCGAGCCAGTGGAAGTCGGGCCGATTGCGCATCATCAGCAGCACGCGTTCGCCGGGCTGGACGCCCTTCGCGACGAACCCGGCCGCCGCCCGAGCGACGAGTTCGGCCAACTGGTCGTAGCTCCAGATGTTCCAGCTACCGGGGGTGGCGTCCTTCATCGAGTGAAGGGCCGGTACCGCTCCATGCGCGGCGACCAGTTCGAGGAACTTCCGCGATGTCGTGGTGCCGGCGACGACGGCATCGATCTCTGAGATGGATGTGGTCATGCCCAATTCTCGCACGGCGCATCACGTGTGCAAGTTGTCGAGTGCCGATCTCGGACGCGGAGGACAGCGCGATCGCGGCTGTGGGTCGGGTCCGGTTCGGGCTGGAACGGACACAGCCAGCAGACTGCCTGTCGTTCGACCGGATTCGGCACGTCTGGGTCTGTTCGAGAACGAGGAGAAGCCCCATGCAGACAGCGGTCATCGTCGATGCCATCCGAACTCCGCTCGGTCGGCGCAACGGCAAGCTCAAGGACTGGCATCCGGTGGATCTGGTGGCCGAGACCATGCAGGCGTTGGTCGGGCGAGCAGGGATCGACCCGGCGATCATCGACGACGTGATCATGGGCTGTGTGATGCAGGTGGGCGAGCAGGCGTTCAACGTCGGACGCAATGCCGTCCTGGCCGCAGGGTGGCCGGAGTCGATCCCAGGAACCACGATCGACCGTCAGTGCGGTTCCAGCCAGCAGGCGGCCCACTTCGCTGCTCAGGGTGTGATCGCTGGCGCCTACGACGTGGTCGTGGCCGCAGGAGTGGAGGTGATGACCCGCGTCCCGATGGGCGCGCCGATGGCCGACGGTGCGTTCGGGTTCCCGTTCGGGCCCGCGGTCGGCGCTCGATATGCACCCGTCGGTGGCCTTGTGCCGCAGGGGGTCTCGGCCGAGATGATCGCCGATGCATGGGGACTGTCCCGCGACGACATGGATGCATTCGGTTTGAGGTCGCAGGTGTGCGCAGCGCGGGCGACTGCCGAGGGGCGCTTCGAGCGCGAGATCCTGCCGGTCCAGGCCGCGGACGGCTCGATGATGAGCATCGATGAAGGTTTGCGCACGACCACCTTGGAGTCGCTGCGCGCGCTCAAGACGGTGTTCCGCAGTGAGGACGAAGGTGGCCGGGTGACGGCCGGCAACGCGTCGCAGATCACCGACGGCGCAGCGGCGTTGCTGATCATGAGCGAGGCGCGAGCCGTCCAGCTCGGCCTCACCCCCCGTGCTCGTTTCGTCAACTTCTCCGTGGCCGGCGACGACCCACGGATGATGCTCACGGCGCCGATCCCAGCGACGCGAAAGGTGCTCGCTCGAGCCGGATTGACCATCGACGACATCGATCTGGTGGAAATCAACGAAGCATTCGCCGCCGCGGTGCTCGCGTGGGAGAAGGAGGTGCACCCCGATATGGACCGGGTGAACGTCAACGGAGGAGCGATCGCCCTGGGTCACCCACTCGGCTGCTCCGGGGCCCGACTGATGACGACGCTGTTGAACGAACTCGAACGCACCGGTGGCCGGTATGGCCTCCAGACGATGTGCGAAGGTGGCGGCATGGCCAATGCCACGGTGATCGAACGGCTGGGGTGAACCTCGACATGTGATCGACGGTGCCCGACCCGCCCGACCGACGCCTAACCTGTGCACATGCCTGAGTTCGGGACCGTCGTGTGGTGGGGGGCAGGCATCCTGATGGGTGTCGTCCTGTGGAAAACCGGCATCGGCATGCTGCGGAGCATGACCACCCCCATGCCGCCGCCACCGCCGTCAGGTGAGCTGCGCAAGGTGAACGTCAGGTATCGGTGCAGCGTGTGCGGCCTGGAGATCAAGTTGACCCTCGCCCCCGATGAAGATCCGCCACCCCCGAGGCACTGCCTCGAGGACATGGACATCGTGGCACCGATCTTCGACTGAGACAGCGCTACTTGTCCACAGACTGTGGACAAGCTTGTGATGAATCACATCGGTGTAACGCTTCCGCAACCTGTTCGTGGTCGATCGGTCACACCCTGTTCACCGGCCTCGTCGAGCGGTCAATGCCACTTGGTGGCCGTGTAGAGGCCACCGAGCAGGAACGCCAAACCGACCAGGACGGGGATGTTGGTGTCTTGCCACACGATGTAGCGCAACAGGATCGTGAGCGCCCCGAGACCCAGCAGCACGAACATGAGGATCGGCACCCAACGGGGACTCTCGATCGCCTGGCGAGCAACGGGTGGGGTGTACCTCGACGAGGCCTCGACAGCCCGACCGTTGTCGTAAGCATGCTCGTGCGCGTGACCGTGACTGGCCAGTCGAGCGCCCTCGCCCGGGCGAGTGCCCTTCGGGGTCGTCCGGCCGCCGCTGGTCTTTCTCTTGGGAGGAGCCACGGGCAGCGAGTCTACGCTGTCGCGATGGCTGGACCTCGGGTTCTCGTGATCGACAGCTACGACAGCTTCGTGTACAACCTCGTGCAGTACCTCGGGGAGTTGGGTGCGACCCCGATCGTGGTCCGCAACGACGAGGTCACCGTCGATCAGGCGCTCGACTTCGGGCCCGACGCTGTCCTGGTGTCGCCGGGCCCGGGCCGTCCGGAGGATGCCGGCATCATCTGTGCGGCGATCCCGGCCTTCGGCGAGCGTGGCACGCCCGTGCTGGGCGTGTGTCTGGGGCACCAGGCGATCGGTCACGTGTACGGGGCTGTGGTGGAGCGGGCGCCGCATCTGATGCATGGCAAGACCTCTCACATCGAACACGAGGGCTCAGGTGTGTTCGCCGGTCTGCCCACGCCGCTCACCGCCACCCGCTATCACTCGCTGGTGATTGCGCCGACGTCGATGCCGACCTGCCTCGAGGTGACCGCGAGCACGGCCGACGGGATCGTGATGGGCGTGCGCCACCGCAACCTGCCGATCGAGGGGGTGCAGTTCCACCCCGAGAGCATCCTCACCGCGGCCGGACATCACCTGCTCCGCAACTTCTTGAGCAGCGTCGCCGTCTCCTGATCAGTCGGTGGGAAACCGCCCGCACCACGCCCATCCGACACGCGAGCACCGCGGCGCTGGCGGGCGTCACCGTCGCCAGGCGACGCTCAGGGAGCGATCGTCGTGGTCGTTGTAGTGGTGGACGTCGTGGTGGTGGTGGGCGGAATTGTGGTCGTCGTGGTGGTGGTGGAGGTGGTCGGCGGAGTGACCGCCCGGCCGACCTGCAGCCCGACGGCCGAGGCTGGCGCGACCAGATTGCCGCCCGTGGGGCTCTGCGAGATCACCCGACCGTCGTTGGCGTCGCCGGACGGCACGTTGACGAAGGTGACGTTGGCCGTGAGGCCTTTCGACGTGATCTGGTTCTTGGCTTGGGCTTCGGTGAGACCCACCACCGGGGGAACCTGTACCTGCTCGACGCCGCTCGACACGAACAGTGTGATCGGTGACCCCGGAGCGAGTTGGCCGCTCACCGCTGGCTCGGTGCGGATGACCGACCCCGAGGCGACGTCGGTGTTGGGTTCGGTCTGGATCGTGACGACGAACGAGAACGGCGCGCCCTCGAGGAGGCGCTTGGCCGCATCTTGAGCCTGGCCCGTCACGTCGGGAATCGTCTGTGTGTCGGGGCCGGCCGACAGCACGATCTGCACGGATGCGCCCGGCTTCAACAACTCGTTCGCCGCCGGCACGGTGCGGATGACGGTGTCCTTCGGTTGATCGCTCGTCTCGCTGGTCACTTCGGCGGGCACGAACTGGGCCTCGGTGAGGATTCGCTTGGCTTCCTCGAGGTTCTGACCCACGACGTTCGGTACGGGAGCTTCCTCGAGCACGGGTTGGAAGAACACCTTCACCGGCGTGTCGAGATCGACCACGGTCTCTGCTGCGGGATCGGTCTGCCACACCTGGTTCTCCGGCGTGGCAGGGTCTGCCGGATTGGCGAGTGAGACGGGTTCGAACGTGAGGCCCGCCTGGGTGAGCGCCGCAACGGCGGCATCGAAATCGAGACCGACGACCTTTGGAACGGCGACCGTGGTTGGTTCGACCACCTCGTTGGTGTCGTCTCGGGTGAGGGTGTTGTAGAGCAGCACGCCACCGATCACCAGCGCGATCACGGCGATGAACCCCATCACGGCGTACATGCCGTTGCGACTCGGCGGCTGATACGGCACCGGCGGCTGCTGTTCGGGCATGCGCTGCTGCGGGATGGCCGTGGTGCGCGCTTGTTGCGCGGCCGATGCATAGGCGGCTGCACCGGCCGCTGCGCCGGCTGCCTGAGACGGAATCGCCGTGGTGCGCGGCATGGTCGTGGTCGCGACGCTGGCTTGCGGCGGGACCGGTGGGGTGATGCCCGCGAGTGCCTGCACGGGTTCGCCGGCGCGGAATCGACGCAGGTCGTCGCGCACGGCGTCGGCATCGGCGTAGCGCAGGTCGGGGCTCTTTGCGAGCAACTTGGCGACGATCGCCTCGAATGGGCGGGGCACGTCGGCCACGAGTTGGTTCAGAGGCTGTGGAGCGTCGTGCACCTGCTTGTACGCGATGCCGACCGGGTTGTCGCCGGTGAAGGGTGGCTTGCCGGCCACCATCTCGTACAGCACGATGCCGAGCGAGTACAGGTCGCTGCGTGGATCGGGCTGGGCGCCTTGAGCCTGCTCGGGCGAGAAGTAGGTGGCTGTGCCCATCACGGAGCCGACCTGGGTGAGGTTGTTCTCGCTCGCCGAGTTCATGGCCCTGGCGATGCCGAAGTCGGCGACCTTCACGGCGCCGGCGGTACCGATCAGGATGTTGGCTGGCTTGATGTCTCGGTGCACCACCCCGTTGCGGTGGGCGAAGCTGAGTGCGGCCGACACCTCGCTGGCGATCTCGGCCGCCTGCACGGAGCTCACATGACCGTTGGCGCGCAGGATGTCGGCGAGGGTGCGACCCGGCACGTACTCCATCGCCATGAAGTAGGTGTTCGAGTACTTGCCCCAGTCGTACACACTGACGATGTTTGGGTGGTTCAGCCCTGCGGCCGACTGCGCTTCGCGTCGGAAGCGCTCCACGAAGTTCGGGTCGGTGGCGTACTCGGGGAACAACACCTTGATCGCGACCTGGCGGTCGAGCAGCACGTCGCGCGCCAAGAACACGTCGGCCATGCCTCCACGGCCGATTCGGTTCTGGATCTCATAGCGGTCGTTGAGGACGATGCGCTCGTTGTTGTTGGTCACGTAGGTCCTACTTGGCGTGTGCGCGGCGGGAGCGTGCAGATCTGCCCGATGCGGTGTTGCGAGGATATCCACCCCGGATTGCCGCAGGTGGTCACGGCTGCGCGCCCGGTGCGGTGGTGGGTGCCGCGGCTGCTGCGGACGCAGCGGTCGCTGCCGCAGCGTCGGTGGCGAGGAGGTAGTCGAGCACTTGCTTCGCGATTGGACCGGCGAGCTTTCCACCAGTGCCGGCGCTGATCTCGTCGTTGGTTCCCTTCAGCACCACGGCGATCGCATAGCGGGGTGCTTGGGCAGGTGCGAACCCGATGATCCACGCGTGCGATCGCTGTGGCTCCCCGGCTGCATTCAATTGAGCGGTGCCGGTCTTCGCCGCAGCCTGAATGCCACCGGCGAGTTGCATCGGGCGCCCGGTGCCCTGGTTCACGACGCCCACCATGAGCGAGTTGAGCGTCGCCGCGGTGGCGGGGGAGATGGGCGTCTTCCACACCTCGGGTTCGGTGCGTTCGAGCACCGAACCGTCGTGGAAGCGGGTGGCATCCACCACGTGCGGCACCATCATCTGGCCGCCGTTGGCCACCGCGGCGGCGACCATCGCCATGTGCATCGGAACCATCACATCGCTGCCCTGACCGAAGCCACCGATGGCCAGCAACGGAAGTTGATCGGTGAAGTCCTCCACCTCGCCGAACGAACTGGCGACGGAGCCCGGCAGATCGATCGGGATGCGTTCACCGATGCCCCAGGCCTTGGTGCCGGCGACCATCCGCTCGGGCCCCAACTCGACGGCCATTTGGGCGAAGGGGATGTTGCAGCTGCGGAAGAAGACCTCCACCATCGATCCACCGCATGACTTGCCGCCGTAGTTCTGAACCGGATCGGTCGTCTGCGGCGGCACCCATTGGGTCTCGCTCGGCCACGAACGGTCCAAGGAGGTGACCCCGTTCTCGAACGCGATCGCGGTGGTGACCACCTTGAAGCTCGACCCGGGCATGTAGCGCTCCTGGTAGGTGTTCGCCAACAGCGGCTTGCCGGGGTAGGCGTTGAGGAAGTCGAACACGTCGGTCGCCTCGTCACCGTCGGGAACCACCACCTGATTGGGGTCGTACGTGGGGAAGCTGTACATCGCGATGACGTCACCGGTGCTGGGCTCGAGCACCACCACCGATCCCTCGCGGCCGGCGAGTGCGTCAGCGGCCACCTGCTGAACATCGGAGCGGATGTTCAGCACCACCGATCCGGAGAGGTCCTGGCCGCTGAAGATGTCGCCGAGACCCTTGATCTGTTGCTGGGACGTCGTGCCGGCGAGCACGTCGCTTTGAACCTTCTCGACCTGGGTGCTGCCGAACGCGAACGTGTAGTAACCGGTGACGTTGCCGAAGAGCGAGCCCTTCGGGTACACCCGGGTGTAGTCGAGCTCGGCGTCGGCAGCCTGCACCGGTTGACTGAGCGCCACCACAACTCCGTCGGCGGAGATGATCGGCCCGCGCGGCCTGTTGAAGTCGCGGATGGTCTGGCGGTCGTTGCGCGGGTCGCTCGTCAGTTCTTCCTCGCGGCCGACCTGCAGGATGTTCAGCTGCACGAAGAGC
>JAYSLK010000642.1:0-9213 GCA_043725585.1 Actinomycetota bacterium | reverse complement strand
GCGCGGCGTCGTCGCCATGCAGGTCGGTGAGCTCGGTGAACCCGACGATGTCGGTGAAGACGATCGCTCCGGCCGGATCGCCGGCCGGAGCGATCATTGCGAGGCGATCCGGATCGCGCCGGACATCGTCCGGACGTCGAGCGTGGCACCCTCACCGCTGGGCACGTCGCGGCGGATGCGTCCGGTCGTCGATGTGAGCCGCATGGTGGCAGGAGAGCCCTCCGGCACCGTGATGTCGACCGCACCGCTCATCGTGCAGGCCAGGACTCGGGCGAACAGTTCGCAACCGAGTGACACCGCACCGCTGATGGTCTGCACGGCGGCGATGGTCGTTCTGCCGACGTCGACGCGGGCCGACGCGGTCGAGATGCCGATGTCGTGCGCCGTTCCGACCGATACTCGTCCGCTCTTGGTGACCACGCGGCACGAGTGGATGCACGACTCGATCGCCACCATGCCCGACATGGTGCGCACGTCGGCGTCGACGGCTCGTTCGATGACGACGGAACCGCTCTGGGTGATCACCTTCACATCGGCGACGTGCCCGCGCACGCTGACGCTGCCCGACGCCGTGCTGAGCACGACCTGAGCGTGCTCAGGGCAGACGATCCTGACGGTGCTGGAGCGCGGTGCGATGTCGACGCTGCCGTCTGCTCGATGCGTGACGTCGCCGCCCTCGACGCTCAACGGGGCACCAGGGTCTCCACGAAGCTCGACCCGAGTGGAACGTCCCGAGACACGAAGCACCAGCTGCGGCGCCGCGTCATCACCCATGTGGGTCGCCGCGTCCGTCCCCATGCTGGTCCCCCCATCGGTCACCATGTGGGGATCATAGATGCGCCCGCGAAGTCCGAACCCGTGCCATCGGACACCCGGTGCGGCCGTCAGCGGGATCGCTCGTCAGATGTCGAGTGCGGCGCGCAGCAACTGCTCACCCAGGAAGTCGCGAGCGATCCGGGCCGACGCATCCTGCGACCAGTGCACGCCGTCGGGTCGAGCGTCGCGATCGATCGTGAGCTGTTGCTCGTCGAGCCACGTCGGCAGGTCGACCACGGTCACCGTGTCGCCGGATGCGGCGGCGATCTCGTCCATCGCCTGGTAGAGCACCTCGTGTCGAGCGGGATCCTCCTGGGTTTGTCCCGAGCTCCACCAGAACACGTTCGGGATCGGCTCACGAACCCAGACCACGCGAGCTGCGCCGGCGTCGAGAAGGCGTTGCGTGATGGTCGCGAAGTCGTCGCGGATTCGTTGCGCGTAGGCCGGATCGACAGGAGAGAGCGATTGCTCTGCTTCCCAGCGACGATCGAGCACGTCCCACGACGTGGTGAGCAGCATCACGACGTCGGGGGCGAGACCTCGAACCTGTTCTGCCAGTCCGGTCTCGACCCACCGGTCGCACCGCGGGTCGACTGCCGTCCACTCCTGCACCATGAACTCACCGCCCCGCACGAAGCCACACCCCTTCTCGGCCAGGATCGACACCTGCGCGAGCTGAGGGTTCTCGATCGCCCACTGGGCGAGCCCGAACCCGGTGGCCTCCGCGGTCGAATCGCCTGCGACCACCACCCGCATCGGACGGGAGAGCGCAGGGATCGGCACGACAGTGGTCGTGGTGGGCGACGACGCGGTGTCGGGCGGGGAGGTCGACGGAGTGGCCTCGGTCGCGTCGTCGGAGATCGGGTCGACGGAGATCGGGTCGACGCGGCCGGACGTGGGCGAAGACGGCAGCGTCGATGCGAGAGGTGGATCGGCATCGATCGCTCCGACCAGTGGAGGGAGTGCGCCGTCGACGACCGGGTCGATCGCTGCCGCGTCGGCGGTCTCGCTGCGGCCCCAGTAGTCGCCGGAGCCGGCCGGGACGACCAGTAGCGCCGTGGCGGCCACTGCGGCCGTGGCACCGAGCGCGATCGCGCCGATGTCGCGTGGCCGGCGGGTGAGTCCGCTGCGGATGGGTCGCTCGAACAGGGAGAAGCTCAGCTGTGCGAGCGCAATCGTGAGCGCGAGCCGAAGTGCGAGCAGTGGTGCCGCGTCGAGATCGACCCGTGGTGCGTCGATCACGACGAAAACCGGCCAGTGGTACAGATAGACGCCGTAGCTGATGCGGCCGAGCCATGCCAGCGGTGCGATCGACAGGGCGCTGCGAATCGGACCCGGCACCTGCAGACCCACGATCAAGAGCGCGCTCACCACTCCGACCAGAGGGAGCGCTCCGCGATAGGCCGGCCCGCCGACGGAGGGGAAGGCGACGAAGGTGGCGCCCAGCGCGGCGAGCGTGGCCGGAGCGACGAGCTGCCAACGCAGCGACAGCGTGCGGCCGGCGACCAAGAACGCTGCCAACGCGCCGACGAGGATCTCGGCAGCCCGCGCTGGTGTCGCCCAATAGGCGGCGTCGGGCCCCCACACGGCGGCGATGACCGGAGCGGCGGCCGCGAACACCGCCGTGATCGTCGCCACGATGACGGTTCGCCCTCGATGGGTGCGGCCGAGCCGAGCGATTCCCAGGAATGCCACCGGCCACACCCAGTAGAACTGCTCCTCAATCGCGAGCGACCAGTAGTGCTCGAGCGGTGATGCCTGCCCAGCGGCATCGGCGAACAGCTGCTGATACGAGCCGTCTCCGGCCAGGAACACCCAGTTCGACACCTGGAACAGCGCGCCCAGGAGATCGCGACGAAGCGTTTCGACACCGGCGAACCAGTCGGTGGTGGTCGACAGGATCGCGACGATCGCGATGCACAACAGGCTTGCCGGCAGGAGCCGCTTGGCGCGTCGAACGTAGAACCCCGACACGTCGATTCGGTCGGTGACGTCGTGCTCGGCGATGAGCAGGCTCGTGATCAAGAACCCCGAGAGCGTGAAGAACACCGACACGCCCACGTACCCGCCACCGAATCCGGCGACCTCGCCGTGGAAGAGCAGGACCGCGAGCACGGACACGGCACGAATGCCGTCGAGCGCGGGTTGGTGGACCATCCGGGGGCGGTTCATGCCGTGTGCCATCCTACGGAGCCAGCGGCCGTGCCCCGGCTATCGTCGCCCTGTGACCCCTCGACGCTCGCCGGCCGTTCACGTCACGCACCCAGCGTTCGCCACGCCTACAACGCTTGCCACGCCCACAACGTCCGCAGCGCCTGGCCGGTGGAGGTCGGCGCTCGGCACAGTCGTCGTCGTGGCCGTGTGGGCCAGCTCCGTCGTGGTCGGAGTCGTCGGGGCCGGCCTGATCGGAGCGGCGGTGCTCGAATCGGGTTCGGTCGATGCGGCCGGGGGAGAGGAGTCGTTCCAGATCAGCGCCGCAGGGCCTCTGGGCGCCATCTCCGTGATCGGCGATTCGGTGCTGGTGGGCGCGGCGATCGAGCTGTCGTTGCCGACCAATCTCGCTACGGCGGGCTGGGGGCCGATCCGCTTCCGAGCGGGACTCGGGTACAGCGCCGGCAACTTCCAGCCGAGCGGAAGCCGTTTCTCCGTGGCCAACTGGATCGGTTGGTGGCGTGCCGAAGGATGGGACGCACCGAACGTCGCGGTCAACCTCGGCAACAACGACGTCGGCTTCTGCAGAGCGAACGTGGCGTGCAATGCCGACTCGATCCGCTACGTGATGGATGCGATCGGGCCGACCAAGACGGTGTGGTGGAGCAAGATCACCCGGCTGTACACCCTGCAGGCGGAAGCCGATGCGTACAACGCCGCGCTCGAGCTGGTGGCCGCCGAGCGACCGAATCTCCGCCTGTGGGACTGGCCGTCCGCACAGGCGGCAGCAGGCATTGCCCTGTCGTGGGATGCGATCCACCTCCGCGATGCGGCGGCGTATCGCCGGCGGTCGGCGTTGATGGCCGAGAGCATCACCGCCCAGCTGGCGTTGGGCGAGCGCCGTGGCTCCGACGCAGCGCTGCCGATCGCGTCGGGACCCGCTGCCGAGTACCTCCCCCTCCCGCCCGTCAGAGTGCTCGACACCCGCGACGTGGCGGGTGGTCGGGTGTCCGGCGGCGGCGAGGTGGTGATCGATCTGGCTTCGCACGTGCCGGTCGGTGCCACTGCCGTCGCGGTGAACCTCACCGCGGCCGACCCGGCAGCTGCGGGATTCCTCACCGGCCATCCGTGTGCGCCCACCGTGCCGACCGTGTCGAGTGCCAACTACGCAGCGCGCACGAATCGCGGCGCGCTCGCTGTGTTGCCGTTGAGCGCCGACCGCCGTCTGTGCGTGTTCACATCGGCTTCCTCCGACGTGGTGGTCGATCTGCAGGGAGTGTTCGTCGTCGAGGCGTCGCGCCTCACGCCACGAACACCCGAGCGCCTTGTCGACACCCGCGAAACCGGTCGGCCCTCGGTGCTGCGGCTCGACGTTCCGCTCTCCGCCGCGTCCGACGCCACGGCCGTGGCACTCAACCTCACTGCGACCGGCGCTTCGCGGGGCGGCTTTCTGACCGCATACCCATGCGGCGGCCCTGTGCCCGTCGTGTCGAACCTCAACTTCGGCACTGCCGAGACGGTTGCGGGAGCGGCATACGTGCCGCTGGGCGACAGCGGCGACGTCTGTGTGTCCTCCAACGTGCAAGCCGACGTCGACATCGTCGTCGATCTCACCGGCGTGTTCGCCCCGACCGGTGCCCTTGCGTTCACGTCGGCCGTGCCGACGCGCACCTATGACACCCGTGACGGCACCGGGGGATGGCTCCCTGTTCACGGCGGCGGGCAGACGACCGACGTGCGCGTCGCCCCGCCGGGCGCAGTTGCGGTCACCGGAACGCTCACGATGGTGGCTCCGGCTGGGCCTGGATTCCTGACCGCGTTCGGGTGTGGCGATGTGCCGCCGACGTCGAACGTGAACAGCCCGCGTGCCGGAGTCTTGGCGAACTCCGTCACGGTGGGCCTCGCCGCGGCGGGCCGGCTCTGCGTGCGGTCGTCGGTGGCGTCGCAGGTCGTGTTCGACACCACGGGGTGGTGGGCTCCGTGACTCGGGCGCGACGGATGATCGTCGCCTTCGCGCTGCCGGCGCTCATGGCTTCGGTGGCGTCGTCGCTGCCGGTGCCGGTGCTCCCGACCCCGACAGTGGCCGCCGAGCCCGTGGCGGGTCGAGCCGAGGTCGCGCCGCGCGATCGGCGGGTCTACATGGTGACGGAGTCGGTGGGTCTCGGAGCGAGATCGGCCATGCCCGTGGCGTTCGGTCCCGACTGGCAGGTGACGGTCGACGGCACGCCTGCCCTCTTCGTCGAGCAACTCGAGTCGAAGCACGTTCGTGCCCGGATGGCCAGCGATCCGTCGGTGTTCGGCGACGTGGCGGTCGTCGCCGGTGGCCACAACTACCCGTACTGGGACCCCGCCCGCTTCGATCGCTCGGTGGATTCGATGATCGGCGCGCTGCGCGAGGCGGGCGTGAAGCGGATCTACTGGGTGACCCTGCGGGAGGTGAAGCCGCAGTTCGTCACGCCGTCGGCATGGCGGCAGGTGCAGCCGTACTTCTGGTACTTCCCGGAGGTGAACCGCCGTCTCGAGGCTGCGGTGACGCGTCACCCGGATCTGATCCTCGTCGACTGGACGAGCGCCGCCGACCGTCCCGACATCACCTACGACGCGATCCACCTGAACACCGTGGGCGCTCGTGTCTACAGCGAACTCGTGCGCGACACCGTGTTGGCGACCGCGAACCTGCCGGCCCGTAACAGCGTCACCCGTGTGATGGTGCGCGGTGTGAGTGGGGTGCCCGCTGACGCAACCGCGGTGGCCGTGAACCTCACGGTCGCGAATCCGCGCGCCGGCGGCTTCTTGACGGCCTTCCCGTGCGACGTGTCCCAACCGGTGGCGAGCAATGCCAACTTCGCGCGCGACCAGGTGGTCGCCGCGGCCGCGATCGTGCCGATCGGCGCCAGCGGTGAGATCTGCATCGCCAACAGCGAGCGAACCAACGTGATCGTCGACGTCACCGGGGCCTTCCCGGCGCGGAGTGGGTTCACGCCGGTCACTCCTGTGCGTCTTGCGGACACTCGTGAGCCGGCGAGTGCGCCACGTCAGGTCCCAGGCACGACGCTCGTCGTGGACGTGGGGGCAGCGGCGGGGGTGCCAGCCGGTGCTCGAGCGGTCGCCCTCTCGGTGACCGCCACCGATGCCGCTGCGGGAGGCTTCGTGAGTGTGGGTCCGTGCGATCGTCCGCTCGGCACGACGTCGAACCTGAACGTCGACGCCGGAGCGACGGCCCCCAACCTGGTGGTCACGCAGACCGACGCGGCGGGACGAGTGTGCGTGGTGTCGAACGTGGCCACGCATCTGCTGGTCGACCTGTTCGGGTCGTTCGATGCTGCAGCCGACATCGGTGTGGCCGCCGCCGACCGGGTGCTCGACACGAGGGATGCTCCGGGGTCACGGGTCGCTGCCGGCGCGGTCGTGAGGGTGCCCGTGAGCGGTCGGGCGGGCGTGCCCACCGACGCAGCCGGCGTGGTGCTCAACCTCGCCGCGGTCAACCCGGGATCCGCGGGGTTCCTCACCGTCTACCCCTGTGATGCCCCTCGGCCGACGTCGTCGAACCTGAACGTCACGGCCGGCGCGAACCGGGCGAACCTCGTCATCCTCGGTCCCGGCAGCGATGGCACCGTGTGCGTGTTCAGCTCGGCTGCCACCGACCTGGTCGTCGATGTGTTCGGTTGGGTGGGCGCCTCGTTCGTCGGGCTCACGCCGTCACGACTGTTCGATACGAGAACGTAGGCCCTCGACCATCCGCTGGTCACCCCTCGGCCGTCGACGGTTTCTTCTCCTCGGCTGCAACGGTTCGGGGTCGTCGTGCGTCGAAGATGTAGCGACATGCTCGGTGAGCGCCGAACGGCAAGCGGCGAACCGAGCGGAGAGGGGGTGACACGGTGGAACGGGTGAGCTGGGCTGGCGCCGAGAGCATCTATGCGATGGCGTACCGCGATCTCCTCCGGGTCGCCTTCGTGCTCACCGGGTCGGGCGCTGCGGCCGAAGACGTCGTGCACGACGTCTTCTGTCGAGTGGGCCCACGCATCGCCGAACTGGACAACCCGGCCGCGTACCTGCGTGTCGCCGTGGTGAACCAGTGCCGCTCGATCCATCGGCGGATCGCACGAGCCCCCCAGCTCGATCGTTCCCCGGAGATCGTCCTCGACACCGAGATGATCGAACTGCGCGATGCACTGCACGCACTGCCCGTTCGGCAACGAACGGCGATCGTCCTGCGGTACATCTGCGATCTCCCGGAAGCCGAGATCGCCGGCATCCTCGGTTGTCGTCCGACCACCGTGCGCACGCTGGTCCATCGGGGTCTGGCAGATCTGCGTGCCCGCATCGCCGACCCAGCAGGAGACCCAGCTCGAGACCCAGCCGTCGCGACCATCGAGCCGACTGTCGCCCGACCATCCAGGGTGTTCACCAGAAACGAGACGACCCATGGCTGATCCGACACCTCTGTCGCGCCACGAGCATCCTGACGACGGCTTCGAGCTGTTGCTGCGCCAACGTCTCGGTCAGCTCGCCGATCACGCTCCGACCACCGTGCACAGCCTCGACGAGATCCGGGTGCTGCACCACTCGTGGCCGAGGCGGCGGGATCGGCGTCATCGTCGCGCTGCCGGCATCGGCGCGACGATCGCAGCCCTCGCCGGAGCGATCGGGTTCACCACGATCGCCCTGTCTGGAGCCGGGAGTGCGGGGGCGGCATCTCCCGAAGATGCCGTGCGCGAGTTCATCACCGCGACTGCCGACGAGGACATCTTGGGCATGATCGATCTGATCGATCCGGTGGAAGCGCCTGCAGTCAGGACGGCCATCGATGAAGGGCGGGCCGAAGCAGTCGGGGCCAACCTGATCGATGAGGGTTTCAGCCTCGACGGCTTGGACGGTCTCGACCTGTCCTTCTCCGACCTCGACCTGGTCACCGAGTCGCTCGGCGATGGTCTGGCCGTCGTCACCGCGGCAGCGGGCTCTGCATCATGGACGTTCGATCCTGCGCTGTTCCCTTTGGGTCAGCAGCTGCAGGAAGCCTTCGCTGGCGACCTGGTCCTCACGACGCGCACCGCCCGGCTGGACGAACTCGTCTCACCCTCGATGCTGGCCACGGTCGAGCGAGATGGTCGCTGGTTCGTGAGCGTGAGCTTCACCCTTGCCGAGTACGCCCGTCAGGCAGCCGACCTCGCCTTGCCCGCCACGACGCTCACCGCTGTGGGGGCCGACACGCCCGAAGCCGCGGCCGACGAGTTCTTCGCGAACCTGATCGCGCTCGATCTGCCCGGAGCATTCGCCACCGCCGCCCCGGGTGAGGGAGATGCTCTGCTCCGGTACGGACCCCTGCTCTTCAGCGAGTCAGCCGATGCCATCGCCGACTACCGGGCGTCCGGTTTCGACCTCCAGTTGAGCGGTTCGGGCTACTCGGTCGCAGGTGAGGGTGCTCGCCGCACGCTGTCCGCCGAGACGTTCACGATCTCCGGCACCGTGCCCGAGCCAGCTGTCTACGGCTTCTACGATCCGATGCTGCCGACGGTGGTGTTCTCGTACGACGGTTCATCGGTATCGGTGATCGAGGCCGGTGTGCCGTTCCCAGCCACGACCGAGGGACTCGAGTTCGACACGGCGTTCGACTTCCCGGAAGGGGAGTGGAACCAGACGTCGGTCGACGCTGCAGGCAACGTGATGCCGCTCCCGGCGCTCCCTGCGTCGGACGGACCCGATGACATCACGATTCGACGTTCGGACGGATGCACGACCTGGTCGGGTGTGGGCGCGCAAGCACTGTTCGGTCCGGGGCGCATGGTCGTCGGTTCAGGAGGCAGCGTTTCGAGCACCGAGATCCCGCCCAGCGGCGACGTCGACGTCAGCGGCTCGACCGCCGTCGAGGTGGACGCGTCGACCGACCAGGCCGGCGACGACGTCGCGGTCGGACAGGCGGCCGAGGTCCCCGGCTTCGAACAGCTCGACGATCGGACGTGGCGATCGTGCACTCCGGATGTAGGCGCGTTCGGCCTGCTGACGCTCGTCGGCACAGCGGGGCTCACGGCACTGCCGTCGATAGAGGTCGTCGAGATCGACGGCCTCTGGTACGTGTCTCCGATCGGCACGCTCGCCGACGTCGTGCTCGATCTGATCTCGTCCGTGCGTGCATCCGGTTCTCTGCTCGACAGCCAGGTGGCGTGGTTCGTCCTCGGGACCGATGGTGCATCGCTCGAGGCGATGCTCGTCGGCGCCCCAGTCGACCAGCTGACGGTCGAGTGCCAG
>JAYSLK010000641.1:0-2768 GCA_043725585.1 Actinomycetota bacterium | reverse complement strand
ACTCTCCTCGGCCGAAGCCATCTGGGACTACCAGTCTCCCACCTCGACGGCTGTTCTCCACCGATCCGATCCAGATGCGACCAGGACCCGATTTCAGATCGCACCGCTGCTCACCACCCCTGCCCCTCATTCGACCGTCGATGGAGCGAGTCCGAGGATGGCTCGCCGTGCTCGTCGACGCATTCGACGGCGGGCACGACGACCGACTGGCACACTGGTGCCGTGCCCACCATGTCGAGCCTCGAGTCCATCAGCGAACGGGCACATGCCCTGTTGCGCGAGCGTCCGCACACTCCGGAGGAGTTGCTCGGCGCATTGCGCGACGCCGGCCTCGATCTGGGCGCGGATCCGAACGACCTCTTGTTCGAGTTGCTGGCCGACGACAACGTCCCCGTCGGCGACCGGTGGGTGAACCTGCCCTCGGCACTCCACGGTTCGCGCTGGTGGGTGGAGGTGCCGGTGGATGGTGGCGATTCGCTCGCGCTCGACCACGGCGTCGAGGTGATCACGTGGTGGCATTGGGACGAGATGTCCCTGCTGGATGCAGCGGGTACCTCGACCGGCATTGTCCGACACGAACTCACGGCGCAGGGGGTCTGCCTCACGGGTCCCGCTGGATGGCTGGGTGATCTCGCCGGTCGCTCGTCGATCCTCGAGTTCCGACGGGAAGGCGTGTCGATCGTGCCGGCAACCGGAAGCGAGATGGTCGACCCTGTTCTGGCGACGGCCTTCCACGCTGCCTTCGACATCGAGGCCGAGATGATCGATGATCCTATCGTCGAAGATGACGCCGATCCCTTGCTGATCGCCGAGCATGGAATGGTCTTCGTGCGAGCCTTTGCCGACCACGGTGATGTGTTCCGCTCGGTCGTGATCCCACCCATGCCCCTCCTGCTCGCCGGGGCCGGACTCGAGCACCAGGGCGACTGGGTGGGTCCGATCGGCACCGACTGGAACGACGTGGCAGCAGCTCGCCGCTTCCACGAACTGCACGCCCATCACGAGTTGTCGAGCCACGACACGACATCGGTGATGATGCTGTTGGGCGCCTGCTCGTCGGTGATCGACGGCCACCCCGAGGCATTGGGCGCCGCTGGGGAACAGCAGGACAACGCATTCGTCCTTGCGATGGCGTTGAACAGCGACGACGTGTGCCGAGTGTTCGTGCACGAGGCGATCGAGCACGGACGCACCCCGCTCGACCTGCTGAAATTCAGCGCAGCGTTGTTGGGTCACGTCGCAGGTGGTCCGGGGTGTAGCGGACCCGAGGTGGTTGCGGCAGAGTGTTGGGAGATCCTCGATCGCACCGACGAGGCGATCGCAGCCCTGGAGCGTGCCGTCGTCCACGATCCGCACCCGCGGGCACATGCGATGCTGGCCGGGATCGCGGCGGATCGGGGCGACGCTCACGAGGCGGCGCGCCTGCTGCGTGCCGGCAACGTGCCGCCCAGCGATGGGCGGGTCGGCGGAGTGGTGTGGGGCGAGATCGAGCCGTTCCTCACGAGGCCGCGGGCTTCAGCGGGTCGCAACGATCCCTGCCCCTGCGGGTCGGGCCGCAAGTACAAGGCGTGCCATCTCGGCAACGAGCAGTTCCCGCTGCGCGATCGCGCTGCGTGGCTGTACCGCAAAGGGTGCCGTTTCGTGGGCGAGCATCTGGCGCACGAGCACGCAGCGTTGGCGATGGCGCTGGTCGATGCCGCCGGCGGTGGCGCGGAACTGCTGTCGCAGGTGATCGACAGCGAACTGATCTACGACCTGACGCTCGAGGAGTTGGGGGGCTTCCGCCGCTTCATCGACCGGCGCAAGTCGTTGCTGCCCAAAGACGAACGCGAGCTGGCTGCGTTGTGGTTGCTGGCCGACCGCTCGCTGTTTCGCGTCGACGAGCATGACGCCGACTTCCTCGCCCTCACCGATGTCACGTCGGACGAGGAGGTGCGGATCGCCGCTCTGCGCGGCATGCGCCTCCCGAAGGGCTCACATGTCGTGGCTCGTCTGCTGCCGGTCGGCAAGGACCTCGTGTCGTACTTCGGCTACCTGCCGGTGCCTGAGTCGTTGACACATCAGGTGCTCGCCGTGCTGGCCGACGGCGCGCCGCTCGACATCGCCGACGTGCTGGGGAAGTGCTTCGCTCCCGAGTATCAGGACGACGCAGCGGGTAGCGCCGCATCGAGTTGAGCTGCGATGGAGCGACGGTCTTCTGCGTCGATCGTGCCGCGAGCGGTGGGCGCGATGCGGCTGACTCGAGGGGATCGGCGGGCCGACCGTGGCGTTCGTCGGTTCGGGTGAGAGACTCTCCCGATGGGGTCCACGTCGACGTCACGGGCGCAATTTCGAAACCCGTCGGTGCTCACCTTCGCAACCGAGCCGGTGCGAGCGACGAGCGAGTTGTTGGCGTTCGCGACGCTCACCCCGCTCCTCACGCGGCTCCCCACCGGTGACGGTCGACCGGTGATGGTGCTCCCGGGGTTCACGGCATCCGATCAGTCGACGGCGGCCCTCCGTTACGTGCTCGCTCGTCTCGACTACTCGGTGCACGGATGGCACCTCGGGCAGAACCTCGGTCCATCGCAGCGGATCGTCGACGGCATGATCAACCGGTTCGAGGAGATCCATCACCGCTACGGCGGCCAACCCGTCACGCTCGTCGGGTGGAGCTTGGGCGGGCTCTACTCGCGCGCGCTGGCCGCACGCTTTCCCGACAAGGTGCGCCACGTGATCACGCTCGGCAGCCCGTTCCGGCTCACCCGCACCGAGGAGACGAACGTCGG
>JAYSLK010000640.1:0-7462 GCA_043725585.1 Actinomycetota bacterium | reverse complement strand
CCGGCGCGGCGACGTTCTTCAACGTCACCTGCCAGACGCCGGGCGAGGACGAGATCCGCCTGCTCGGCGTGCCGGCTGACGCCGACGGGGTCGAGATCGTGGACGACTGGGATCCGCTCGGCATGCGCGGCACCGTGTCGCGAACGCTGTTGATGAACCAGGTGTTCGTCCCCAACGCCAACGAGTGGATGCCGTCCGGCACCTACAACCAGGCCGCGGTGCGGTACCCGTGGCTGTTCCTCTCGTTGTGCCCCAGCTACCTCGGGCTCACCGGCGGCATCCTCGACACGACCGCCGCCTATCTGCGCGGCGAACTGCCGGGCCAGGTCACGGGACCGCGCCGCGACCATGCGGTGAAGCAACACGGTTGGGCGCAGATGCAGTTGAAGCACCAGCAGAGCCAAGCGCTGCTGTACCGAGCGATCGACGATGCGACGATCGACCCCACCGAACAGGAGCTCGTGACCGGCTGGGCTGCTGCGGTCACCGTGATGGACCATGCAGCCGACGTGGCCTCCTTGGCGATCAAGGTGTGCGGTGGCCAGAGCATGCAGAAGTCGATGCCGCTCGAGCGCATGTATCGCGACTCCCGGCTCGGCAGCACCATGCTGCCGTGGAGCGCCGAGGTGTGCACCGAACGCCTCGGGCGAGCCCGGTTGTACGGCGCCGACGAGACGGTGGTCCAGCAGTGAGTCGCGCCACGCTCACACGCGACACGATCGTCGACACGACGATGCGCATCATCGCCGAGTCGGGCGCGGACGGGTTCACGATGCGCAGCCTCGGCCACGCCCTCGGCACCGATCCCACTGCTGTGTACCGCCACTTCCGCGACAAGGCCGAGCTGCTGCGAGCGGTGAGCGAACGACTCCTGGCGGCCGTCACGGTCGACCTGCCCGACGGCGGCTGGCGAGCGACCACGGTCGAAGTGTGCCGACGACTCCGCAGCGCACTCCTCGATCAACCGCATCTGGCGACGGCGTTGCAGTTCGGTCCGCCACTGCAACCCACCGAGTTCGCCATCACCGAGACCCTGCTGCATCAGTTCCGCATCGCTGGGCTCGGCCTCGGTTCCGCCGCCCTTGCCTACCACAGCGTGATCGAACTCACGGTCGGCTCGGCGGCCATCGATGCCGCAATGCACTCCCTGTCGAACCGCGATCGCTCGCAGCAGTACCTCCGGTGGCGCTCGGTGTACGCAACGCTCGATCCGAGCGAGTACCCCGAGGCGGTCGAGGCATCGGCCCACCTGTACCGGGGTACCGCCGACGAACGATTCGTCCACGCCCTGACGGCGTTGCTCGACGGAATCGCCCCAGGTTCGTGACCTCGCGACATACTGCGATGGTGCCCGACTTCCAGATGCCGACCGCCCCATCGTGCGCGTTCGCGAGCGACAACGCTGCGGGCGCCCATCCGCTCGTCCTCGATGCGATCGTCCGTGCCAACGTCGGGCACGCGCTCGCCTACGGGTCCGACGAGTGGACGGCCGAGACCGAGGCTCGATTCCGCGACCTGTTCGGTCCACAGGCCGTGTCGTTTCTCGTCTGGAACGGAACCGGCGCCAATGTGCTGGCCCTCGCAGCGTTGATCCGGCCGGCCGACTCGATCGTGTGCAGCAACTGGGCCCACATCGCAGTCGACGAGACCGGAGCGCCGGAGCGGGTGCTCGGCAGCAAGCTCCAGACGGTGCCCACCACCAACGGCAAGATCCGTCCCGAGCAACTGCTCGAGCTCGAGCACCTGATCGGCGATCAGCACCATGCCCAGCCCGGCGTCGTGTCGATCACCCAGAGCACCGAGCTAGGCGCCGTCTACACGGCCGACGAGGTGGCCGAACTGTGCGACACGGCGCACCGGCTCGGGATGAAGGTGCACCTCGACGGCGCTCGGATCGCGAACGCCACGGCTGCCCTCGGCGGCACGGTGCAGGCGATGCGATCGTTCACGGTCGATGCCGGCGTCGACGTCGTGAGCTTCGGCGCCACCAAGGCAGGTATGGCATTCGGCGAGGCGGTGGTGTTCCTCGATCCGGATCTCGCGCGACGCGCGAAGTTCATCCGCAAGCAGGTGACCCAGCTGCCGTCGAAGATGCGATTCGTCGCCGCCCAGTTCAACGCGCTGCTCCAGGACGACCTGTGGATCCGCCTCGCGCAGCATTCCAACGGCCTCGCCGAGCGCTTGTACGGGGCCACCAGCAGCATCGACGGCGTCTCGTACGATGCCGCTCCCGAGGTGAACAGCGTGTTCCCGGTGCTGCCGGCGCACCTGATCGAGCCGCTCCAGGAGTGGTGCTTCTTCTGGCCCTGGGACGTGACCCGCAACCAGGTGCGATGGATGACGGCTTGGGACACCACGGTCGCCGATGTCGATCGGTTCGCCGCCGGAGTGGCCGCGCTCTGCGCTCACGGCTGAGACACCGCGCCGCCGAATTCGGGTGAATCGCGATCGATTTCCGGTGGTGTGGTGGGCCCGACATGACCGCTGAGCAGGACATCCGTTCAGGATTCGGAAAGCGCTCGTCTTTGTTTGTCGAGTGCAATTGACTGTTGGATCAATTCTGATACTCTTCGTCCAAGCGCTGCAGGCTTGCCCTGGTAACGACATTCACCACCTGATGTTCAGCAGTTCATCACGAGACGTGTCAGCACTGGGGCCTTTGAGGGGATGTGCCTGCGACGTGGTGTGACATCGCTCTGGGCAAGGGGGTTCCATGGCCGCAGTAGAGACGCTCTTCCATCGTCAGTTGACTGACGATCGTTGGATGAACGCAGCAGCCTGCAAGGGTTTGACTCATCTGTTCTTCCCACCTCCCGCGGAACGTCCGCAGGCACGGGAACGGCGCGAGGCGATGGCCACGGCCGTCTGTCGGTCGTGCATCGTGAACAGCACGTGTCGTGAGTTCGCACGAACGAACCACGAGTACGGGTACTGGGGTGGCGAGAGCGAGGACGAGCGCCACGAGGCCGGGTTCCGCCTGATCGCTCCCATCGGCGTTCGCGCTCGCGACGCCGTCTGAACCGCTGACCAAGCGCTGACCCGTCGGCGCGTGCGCCGAGAGGGGACGACGAGCACGACCATGGCGCGATCGACGACAACGGTCGTGGCCGGAGCGTCACGACTACGCTCGCCGCAATGGCCTCCGTTCAGCCGCACCGCGACGCCGTGCACGCAGCATGGGCGGACTACGGCGACGAGCGGCGGATCACCTCTCTCGACGAGGTGAGTGCCAACGTCTCGACGAACCGTGTGTACCGGATCCACCTCGACGATGGCAGCACGCTCGTGTCGAAGGTGTCGTCCTACGGGTCGTACTTCCTCTTCGTCGAGGACCACGAGCGACTGCGATTGTGCGCCAGCCTGCTCGACGACACCCGCTTCGCCGGGATGCTGGCCGACGTGTGGACCACACGACCCGATCGGCTGGCAGCGGGCGAACGGCAGCACATCTACACCTGGTACGACCGCACGATGTGGGCGGTGTTCTACGACGACGTTCCTCGCGGCGAGTCGCTCCCCCGGGTGCTGAGCGTCGACATGATCCGCAACCTCGGCCGCGAGATGGCTGAGTTCCACCACGCCTGCGCTGACCTCGCGCCGCACGTTCCCGGCAGCTCCAAGACGATCAAGAGCGATGCGATACATCTGCTCGACCTGCTCGAGAGCCCGTTCGCCCCCCGGAACTTCGACTTGCAGCCGGAGTCGATCGGGATGCTGTGGCGCCACACGCATGAGTTCCTGGAACGCCTGGTGGCACTGGGATACGACGAGTGGACCAAGATCCCGGTGCTCATCGATTGGAACCTCGGCAACTTCTCGGTGAGGCCCGGTGTCGACGGCTTCCGGCTCTTCAGCAGATGGGACTACGACTGGTTCCGCATCGAGCCGCGGATGCTCGACTTCTACTTCCTGTCGCGGGTGTCGAGCAGCACCGGCGACAGAACCCAGTTCAGCTACGGCGCGCACACGTTGCTCGAACCATCGTTCCTCGCGTTCATCGACGCCTACACAGATGTGTTCCCGATGAGTCGCGAGGAGCTCGAGTTCCTCCCCGAGGTGTATCGATTCTTCATCCTCAACTACGTGGTCCGCGAAGGCGCCCGGTTCTTCCGAGAAGATCTCTGCGCAGCGTTTCGTCGAGACGCAGTGCGCACCTACCTGCCAGCCTTCGAGCGCACCGACTTCTCGGTCCTCGCCAGAGCCGCCGGCTGAGCGCCCTTGCGACGGCTCGATCAACGGCTCGATCGAAACATCATTGGACGAGGCGTGACACGATGCATCGATGGAGTACGCGCAGATCATCGTCGAACGTCGCGGTGTCAGCGACGAGATCGTCTTCATCACCCTGAATCGCCCCGACAAGCTGAACGCCTGGACGCCGCGCATGGCCGAGGAGCAAGCCGACGCGATCACGCTGGCGAACGAGGATCCGACCGTCGGTGCAATCGTGATGACGGGCGCGGGCCGAGGCTTCTGCGCCGGTGCAGACATGGACGCGACCTTCAAGTCGCGCATCGATGGCGTCGACCCCGGCAACGACACCGCGGGAGGTGTCGGCGGCATGCCGAACGGTCTCGACTGGGTCGCGCTGCTGCGGGCGAGCAAACCGATCGTGTGCGCTGTCAACGGACCGGCGATCGGTATCGGCGTCACGATGTGCCTGGCGGCCGATCAGATCATCGCGTCGAGCGCAGCCAAGTTCGGCATGGGCTTCATCAAGATGGGCTTGGTGCCCGAGCTGGCATCCACCCGGCTGCTCCCCGCACGGGTGGGCTTCGGCGTGGCGAGCGACTTGTGCTTGTCGGGTCGTCTCGTCACCGCAGAGGAGGCTGGCCGAATCGGCCTGGTCGATCTCGTCGTCGAGCCCGAGGCACTGCATGATGCTGCGGTGGCCAGAGCGTCGTCGTACGCAGCCAACCCCGACCTCCAGCTCCGGATGACCAAGCAACTGCTCACCGACAACATGGTCGAGACGGACCTCGTCGCCATCCAACGAAGCGAGCAGCGCCGTCTCGCAGAGTGCTGGGCGTCGCCCGAACACGCCGAGGCGGTCCACGCGTTCCTCGAGAAGCGTCCGGCCGTGTTCCGTCCACCGGCGTGAGCACGCCTCATGATGGTGCAGTCGTCGTTGGCGGTTTCGATGTCTGCGTGGTCGGGAGCTCCAACCTCGATCTCGTCGCGACCGCCGCCGTGCTCCCGGACCCCGGCGAGACCGTGATGGGTCGCGACTACGCCGAGCACCCGGGAGGCAAGGGGCTCAATCAAGCCGTCGCCAGCGCTCGCGCCGGCGCCCGAACTGGCTTCGTGTCGGCCGTCGGCGTCGACACAGCCGGCAATGATCTGCTCGAGGTGATGGCGGGAGATCACATCGACACCACGCATGTCGCCCGCCGTCATGGCGTTCCGACCGGACGAGCGTTGATCGGCGTCAGCGACTCCGGCGACAATGCGATCATCGTCGTGCCAGGGGCCAACGCGACGGTCACGATCGACGAGCTGCCGATGGCACGCGTCGTGCTGGCCCAGCTCGAAGTCCCCATCGAAACGGTTCGGCACGCCTTCCGACTCGCCCGTGCCGCAGGCGCCACCACCGTGCTCAATCCCTCACCCGCACAGCACTTGCCGCCCGAACTCCTGGCGCTCTGTGACATCGTGGTGCCCAACGAACACGAGGTCGAGTTGCTCGGCGGGGTCGATCAACTGCTGGCGCTCGGCGCGCGAGCCGTCGTCGTGACCGAGGGTTCGAAAGGAGCGACGCTGCATCGTGACGGCAGGGTCGAGCGCATCCCCCCGTTCACGGTCACGCCGATCGACACCACCGGGGCCGGCGACACCTTCTGCGGAGTGCTGTGTGCCCGGATCGCTGCCGGTGACCACCTGTCGGTGGCCTTGCGTCAGGCCTCCGCCGCGGCGGCGCTCAGCACCACCCGAGCAGGGGCCGTGCCATCGATCCCGTTCGACCACGAAGTGAACGCGTTCATCGACGCCGGAGAGTGACCGCAGCCCAGCTGTCGAGCTGATCCACCTTCTCCACCCGCAACGGCTCCAGCGATCGCAACACGTGGTCGTAGCGATCGGCCAGGATGCCGCTGATGATGAGGACCCCGTGCGGCGCCAGCACTCTCGTCAGATCGGTCGACAACTCCACCAGCGTGGGCGCCAGGATGTTCGCCACGACCACGTCGTACGGACCAGCGACGTCGTGCAGCGGAGTCGTAGCAGCGGTCACCCGGTCGGCCACACCGTTGCGCGAGGCGTTGTCGTTGGTGATCGCCTCCGCGGCCGGCGAGATGTCGATCGCGTCGGCGCGGCCTGCACCGAACAGGATCGCGGCGATCGCCAACACGCCAGAACCGCAGCCCACATCGAGCACGGTCTCCGATGCGCCAGGAACGATCACGCGACGGAGAGCCTGGGTCGACAGCACTGTGGTCGGGTGGTCGCCGAGACCGAACGTCGAGCCCGGTTCGATCCGGACCACGGTCACCCCATCGACGAACAGGTCGTCGACCCATGCCGGGCAGATGACCACATCGTCGGCGATCCACATGGGTGTGGCATGGGCTCGCCACGTCTCCGCGACCGTTTCGTCCACCTCGACCAGCCGCGCCGTCCACCGCTCCGAGAAGACTGCGACGGCGTCGAGCACCATGGCCCGATCGTCACCCAATGAGGTCCACAGCTCGACCCGACCGGCCACGCCGACGCGTTCCTCCACCGCCACCACCCCGAGCGCCCACAGTGCGTCGGACGCGAGCTCCACCTCGGCTTCCGGCACATCGATGACGAGCGCGAGCATCACCCGATCCGCCTCATCTCGCGTTGATAGCGAGCCGAGCGTTGCAGGTAGCTCTCGACTCCCTGTTCGATGTCGGACGGCCGCGCCCGGCCAGCCTTGATCGTCGCAGGGATGCCGACCGCGATCGCTCCCGAGGGAACCTCGGTGTCGTTCAGCACGACCGCGTTGGCCGCGACGATCGCACCGCTGCGAACGATCACCCGATGCAGCACGATCGAGCCGTTGCCGATCAGACATCCGCTCTCGATCGTGCACCCTTCGAGATGCACGATGTGGCCGACCACACAGTCGTCACCCACCACGGTGGGCCACAGTGGCGTGGTGTGGAGAACGCCGTTGTCCTGGATCGAGCTTCGCTCTCCGATCGAGATGTAGCCGTCGTCACCCCGAAGCACGGCGCCGGGCCAGACCGAGCTCTTGGCACCGATGCGAACGTCTCCGATGATCACTGCGTCTGGGTGAACGAAGGCTTCGGGGTGGATGGAGGGCTCGAGATCGCCGAGAGCGTAGATGGGCACCGCCAGAACGTAACCAGACGCGAGCGATCGTGCAGAACCATCAGCTGGCCGGATACCGTGGAGACCTATGTCCAAACGGATCGACATCGAACTCACCAGTGCACGCCCGGACGGGACGTGGACCTGGCGGAAGGCTGGCGCCCGC
>JAYSLK010000639.1:0-2421 GCA_043725585.1 Actinomycetota bacterium | reverse complement strand
CATCCTGTTCCCGCTGATCGGAGCGATCGTCGGGGTGATCATCTGGCTCGTCATCGACGACAGCACGGTGGAGGACACCATGCTCGCCGAGGTCCCCGGGGTGACGGCTGCTCGCGACATGCTCGACCGGGTGGCCGACGAGGCCGTCGACGCGGTCGAGGATGCCGTCGACTGACCCACGGCACGCCTTGCGTCGCAGTGATCAGCGGGTTCGGGAGAACGAGGTGCTGCCGACGGTCACGGAGCGATCAGCTCGAGCAGCTCGTCGCGGCGCCGAGGGCCGAGCGGCGGCTCGGCAGGGCGGTTCTCACGGTCGTTCCAGACTGCCAGCACGCGAGCCCCGATCTCGGGATCGGCCGCCATCGCATCCGGGCTGTCCAGCAGATTGAGCGTGCGGAAGAAGCCCCGCAGCACCACGGCATCGGTGCGCATCGCCGGGAGCAATCCGTCGCGGAACACCCCTCGCATGAACGTGCGCGGGTCGCTCGTGTCTGCGTCGGGGTCGATGCCGGCCAGGTGGGCGTCGGCCACGCGGCGCGCTTCGGCGTCCTGCTCGACGCCGGCCCGGTACCACGGGCGGATCTCCGCACGCAGCGAGGCGTCGTAGGCAAGCGCGACCTCACGGTCGTCATCTCCGAACGTGGCAACAGCCTGAGCCAACAGATGCGCGCCCCAGAATCCGGTGCTGCACCCCCGGCCGTAGAGCGGGTTGGTGCACAGCACGGCGTCACCGACAGCCACGACGCCGGTTGCGACCGGCTCGCCGTCGACCACGTAGTCGCGCCAGCGGTTCACGAGTCCGGCCATCACGTGCACGCCGTCGGTGAGCGGCTCGGCGCGACCGTCGAGCCACGACGCAGTGGCGACCAGTCGACGAGCGGTCGCGTCGAACACGGCCGGGTCGACGAGCAGCTTGCGTAACTGATCGTCGTCGACCGGAGTGGCGAGCGTGACCGAGAACGTTCGGTTGTCTCCGACGAACACGCCGTACTTCAGGTATCCGAGGTCGCCGCCGATGGGGCCCGTTCGAGGCGGGTGCTCCATGCCGTCGAGGAGTCGGTAGAAGCGCGAGAAGTACACGATGCCGGTGTCGTCGACCTGCTCGGGCACCTCGGGTGCGCCGAGGTCGTGCAACCAATCGGAGAGCGCGCTGCGGCGACCGGCGGCCGCGACCACCAGATCGGCGGCGTACGCAGTGCCGTCGGACAGTCTGATGCCCGTGACGTGGGGTCGACCAGGTCGATCCTCGGCCACGAGACCCTCGACGGCAACCCCCGATTTGAACGTCACCCGACCTTCCGCAAGGGCCAACCGCCGCAGCACCCACTCGAACGTCGTCCGTCGACAGGCGAGCATCACGAGATCGTCGTCGCTCGGCAGGCGTTCGAAGTTCGTCATCGCCGGCGGCAGATCGTCTCCGAAGCGCATCTCGGTCGCGCCCTCGGCCAGCAGTGCGGCGTACACATCGGGATAGTCGTCGCGGAGCATGTTCCGGAGGCGAGCCAGGAACGCGTGGCTGTGCCGCACCTGCGGAGCACCTCGACGGTCCCATTCGAACGCTTCCTCTGCGCTCTCGGGCATCGGAGTGTCGTCTCGTTCGAACACCGTGACATCGTGTCCCTGACGCGCCAGGCCGAGGGCAGAACCCAACCCGGCTACTCCTCCACCGACAACTGCAACCTGCATGGCTGGGAGGCTATGGCGGTCGACCGACGGGGCCGGGGCCGGGGAACGTGACGTCTGTCGTCAGGCCCGGACGGTGGTCACCCCTGTACGGATCAGGCTGCGATGGCCGCCGCGACGCACCCCGTCGGCTGGGGTTCCCAAGCCGCAGCGGTGGTCGAGGCGACGAAGCGCTCACGTGCCTCGGCCGTGTCGAGCGTTGCTTCGTCCCACCAGGCCAACGGCGAGCGGGCATCGGTCAACGGGTGCCACAGGATCGCGAGATCGCTCAGCCCGGCCTGGACGAGGCGATCGACAGCCCAGACGTAGAAGCCGGCGAGCGTCTCGTGGTAGCCGTCATGGATCAGATCAGCGGCGACGTGGTCGAGCTTGGCAGGCACGAGTGCCGGACGGCTCGAGCGGAGTTCGTCGAGCGCGCCAGAGGGACCGGCGTCGCGAACGAGGGCGGTGAGCAGGCGGAGGAGTTCGACGTGTTCCATGACCCACAGTGAACCCCGCCCACGGATGCGTTCACCGCTGATCTTCTGCAAGAATCTGGCACATGTCTGCTGAAAACGTGGCGATCGACTCAATCGACCGAGAGATACTCGGAATTCTACGAACTGAGGCCCGTATCGGATGGAGCGAGCTCGGGGGTCGCGTCCGCCTGTCGCCGAACGCTGCTGCCGATCGGGTCAGGCGCCTCGTTCGCACGGGCGTGATCCGCCAGTTCACGATCGAGGTCGATCAGGGCAAGCT
>JAYSLK010000638.1:0-3481 GCA_043725585.1 Actinomycetota bacterium | reverse complement strand
ACGAAACCCATCATCGCGATGCCGGTGATCGCCATGACGTACTTCTTGCCGACGGCGGTGCTGTAGAGATCGAGGAGGAAGAACTGCTTCTTCCGCTTGGTCGCGGCCGTCGCGGTGCCGGTGACCGGGCCACGAGGATTCGCGGGCTGGAGTGTCTGCGCCATGAGCGCGAACGGTACTCCTGCAACTCGCTTCCCGAGAACTCTGGAGACCGGAATACGGCGATCGCGCAGACGTTTCGTCGGTCACAGGTGAAACTCCGTACACTCTGCCCGTTTCCACCAACGGTGTGTCCTACGTCGGACCGCCCTGAACCCACAAGGTGTTGCGGTGTCAGCTTCCATCCTGGCCGAAGGCGGCTATCAGGTTTTCAGCCTCAAAGGCGGTGAGTGGGCCGTCCTGTTCTCATCTGCAGGTGCAGCGGTGCTTGCCATCGCGGTCGGCTTCTACCTCGCGAAGGACGTCCTGGCTTACGACCAGGGTTCGCCCAAGATGCAGGAGATCGCAAAGGCGATCCAAGAAGGTGCCGCTGCGTACCTCCGCCGACAGTTCAAGACGATCGCGGTCATCCTGATCCCACTGGCGATCATCGTGTTCGTCACGTCGACCGAGATCGTCAACCCTGATTCGGGGCTGACGGCGCTGAGCTTCGGTGAAGCCGGGCTCTGGCGAACGGTCGCGTTCGTGCTCGGATGCCTCGCCTCGGGTCTCACCGGGTACATCGGCATGACACTCGCCACCCAGGGCAACGTCCGTACCGCTGCTGCGGCCCTCACGAACTCCATGCCCAAGGCCCTCACGGTCGCCTTCCGCACGGGTGGTGTGGCGGGCATGTTCACCGTCGGCCTCGGTCTGCTCGGCGCCACCTTGATCATCATGGTGTTCCAGAACACCAGCTCGGTGATCCTCGTCGGCTTCGGTTTCGGCGGATCGCTCCTTGCCTTGTTCCTCCGCGTCGGTGGCGGCATCTTCACGAAGGCTGCCGACGTCGGCGCCGATCTCGTCGGCAAGGTCGAAGCCGGCATCCCCGAAGACGATCCGCGCAACCCCGCCACCATCGCCGACAACGTGGGCGACAACGTGGGCGACTGCGCAGGCATGGCTGCCGACCTGTTCGAGAGCTACGAGGTCACGCTCGTTGCGTCGATCATCCTCGGCGTCTCGGCGTTCAACTCCATCGGGGCGAACCCGGCCCTCGGCCTGATCTTCCCCCTCGCCGCCCGCGCCATCGGCGTCATCGCATCGATCTTCGGCGTCTTTGCCGTGAAGGCTCGCGAGGGCGAGACCGACGCTCTCAAGCCCATCAACCGCGGCTTCCTGGTCGCTGGCGTCCTCACGCTCATCGGAACCTTGATCGTGTCGCTCGTCTACGTCGGCAACGACTTCGACAACGCCGGCTGGAAGTGCTTCGGCGCCGTTGCCATCGGCCTGATCCTCGCCCAGCTGATCAGTCGACTGACCGAGTACTACACCGCGACCCATCATCGCCCCGTCAAGGAGATCGCCGAGGCGGCTGAAACCGGACCGGCCACCGCCATCCTCGCCGGAACGGCGAGCGGCATGGAGAGCAGCGTCTACGCGGTCATCGCGATCGCCGTTGCGATCGGGGTCGCCCTCGCCATCGGCGGTGGCAACCTGCAGTTCAGCTTCTACCTCGTCGCCCTCACCGGCATGGGCATGCTCGCCACCACCGGCGTCATCGTGTCCGAGGACACCTTCGGTCCGGTGAGCGACAACGCAGCCGGCATCGCCGAGATGAGCGGCGAGTTCCACGGCGAGGCCGAGCGGATCATGGTGAGCCTCGACGCAGTGGGCAACACCACCAAGGCTGTCACCAAGGGCTTCGCCATCGGATCGGCGGTCATCGCCGCCGTTGCGTTGTTCGCGAGCTTCATCGAGACCGCTGCCGGCGAACTGTTCCCGAAGAAAGTCATCGACGACGCGCTGAAGACAGCCCGAGGCGTGTTCGACTTCAAGGAACTGCAGATCAACGTCGCCGATCCGAAGATCTTCATCGGTCTGTTGATCGGTGGCGCGGTGCCGTTCCTGTTCTCCGCCCTGGCCATCCGCGCCGTCGGTCGCACCGCTGGCGTGGTGGTGCAAGAAGTGCGCAAGCAGTTCGCCGACGGCAAGATCATGAAGGGCGAGAAGCTGCCCGAGTACGGCCCGGTCATCGACATCTGCACCGAGGCTTCGCTGCGTGAGCTGGCCACTCCGGCACTGCTCGCCGTGCTCACCCCGGTGGTGGTCGGATTCGGCATCAACTTCACCGCACTCGGTGCCTTCCTCGCCGCCGTCATCCTCGTCGGCCAACTGATGGCCAACTACCTCAGCAATGCCGGTGGTTCGTGGGACAACGCCAAGAAGTACATCGAGGACGGCCATCACGGTGGCAAGGGCAGCGATCCGTACCGCGCCGCGGTCATCGCCGACACGGTGGGCGACCCGTTCAAGGACACCGCAGGTCCGGCCCTCAACCCGCTGATCAAGGTGATGAACCTCGTCAGCTTGTTGATCCTGCCGGCCATCATCAACCTGCAGGACAACGATGGCGCCCGGTACTCGATCGCCGCTGCTGCGCTGGTGGTGCTGATCGGTGCGATCGTGTACAGCAGCCGCCAGAAGGTCACGCTCACCGTCGCCTGACGGTCGGTACCGAACCCATCTCATCGGCCCGTGTGGGCCTGATGTCGAGCGACGGCCCGGGCCGACGCCCGGGCTGTCGCCGTTTCCCGGTAGCGTCGCCGCAGTGTTCGCCCTGCTCGACTTCGCCAACGACTGGATCAAGACAGGTGGATGGATCGCGTTGGCCGCGATCGTGTTCGCCGAGTCGGGATTGTTGATCGGGTTCTTCCTTCCGGGCGATTCACTGCTGTTCTTCGCCGGTTTCCTGGCTTCCGATGCAGCCTTCGAGCAGTTCGGCGAGCACTACATGCCGTCGCTCCCGGTCGTCGCAGGCGTGTGTGCGGTGGCCGCCATCGCTGGCGACCAGGTGGGTTACCTGATCGGGAAGAAGTTCGGTCCCACGCTGTTCGATCGCCCCCAGAGTCGGCTGTTCAACCCGGCCAACGTGGCCAAGGCCGAGATGTTCTTCGCCAAGCACGGCTCGAAGACGATCGTGCTCGCTCGGTTCGTGCCGATCGTGCGCACGTTCGTTCCCACCGTGGCAGGCGTCAGCAACATGCACTACCGGACCTTCGTGGTGTTCAACGTGATCGGCGGCGTGCTGTGGGGTGCGGGCATCACCACACTCGGGTTCTTCCTCGGCGAGATCGACGTGGTGAAGAACAACATCGAGATCGCCGCGCTCGTCATCGTGGGCGTCTCGGTCCTGCCGATCGCGGTCGAGCTGTTCAAGCATCGCCGCGAGGCACGGCTGTCACACGACTGACCCGAGTTTGCTTCCCACGTCGGGAACCGCAGTGACCGCCGGCACGTCGAACGCCCATGGCACACGTGAACAACCACAGCTCACGCCGCT
>JAYSLK010000637.1:0-6098 GCA_043725585.1 Actinomycetota bacterium | reverse complement strand
GGCTGTTCGATCGGGTGATCGATGCCGTGCTCAGCCGAGTGTGAAGTGACGAATCACGCGCAGCCAAGGGCATCCGACCGCGGGCAGGCCGTCGTCGAGTTGGCGTTGTGCTTGCCCGTGGTGCTCCTGGTGCTGCTCGGCGTCGTGCAGGTGGCGGTGGTGGTGCGGGACGAGTTGCTCGTGCAACACGCCGCCCGAGAGGCTGCGCGGGCGGCATCCGTCGCTGCGAACGAGGGTGGCAGCGCCCAGAGCGCAGCGTTGCGCGTCCTCGAGGGTGCGCGGCTGGTCAACCTTCGGGTGAGGGTGTCCGTCGGCGCCGGCGTCGTGCGTGTGAACGTGAGCGCCCAGACACGCACCGACGTTCCGTTGATCGGTCCGCTCCTCGGCGACGTGGCCCATCACGCCATCGCCGTGATGACCCTCGAGCCGCCGTGATGTCACCCGCAGGTATCGTCGCCCGGTGGATCTGACCTGTCGCACCGTTCGCTTCGGTGATCTCCCCACGCTGGTGCTCGAAGGCGAGCTCGACCTCGGCTCGGTGCCAGCGCTCCACAACGTGATGACCCGCTTCCTCGGCGACGAACGCGGCAACACGGTCGCAGTCGATCTCGACGGGCTCGCCACGCTCGACGACGCGGGTCTCGGGGTGCTTCTCGGAGGTGCTGGGAGGGCTCGCGAGGGCGGGGGCGACCTCGTGATCGTGTGCACCAACCCGCGCCTGCTCGACC
Source organism: Actinomycetota bacterium (assembly GCA_043725585.1). GTDB lineage: Bacteria > Actinomycetota > Acidimicrobiia > Acidimicrobiales > Ilumatobacteraceae > VFMC01. The sequence continues at coordinate 5,370 of JAYSLK010000637.1, read as the reverse complement.
GGTTCGAGCTGTCTGGTCTGAACCGCGCAATCGAGGTTCGCGACCGCCTCGGGTGGTGACGTCTCTCAGGTCGTCATTCGCGGGATGACCTCGACGACGAGTCGGCGCACCTGGGCGTCCTGGTCCTGACCACTTCGGGCCTGAGGCACCACGACCACGCTCGTGGCGCCAGCTGTCACCAGCGCGTCGATCGCACGCGCACAATCGTCCGGCGACCCGGCCACCGCGTAGCGATCGACCCGATCGGCGTCTGCTACCTCGTCCACGACGCCCAGCTTCGCGAGGCGGGCATCGACCGCGCCGGACGCGAACTCGGCGACCGAATCCGCCACCATCGAGCGCGCCGCGTCGGCGTCGTCATCCACCGCGAACAGCACGTAGACCACGCACTCGGCCGGCTTGTCGAGCCGCTCGATCGCGGCCCGAACGAAGGCGGGGCTCGATCCTTCCGGCAGCAAGAGGCCATCGGCCACACCGCGTGTGATGTCGATCCCCTTCGGCCCGGTCACGCCCACCAGGATCGGTGGCCGCCTCGCCGGAGGGAACGCGAGTTGCACGTCGTCGAGCGTCACGTACTGGCCGGACAAGGCGAGCCGTTCACCGTCGAGCAGGCGTCGGAGCGCGTCGACGGTCTCCTCGAGCGCTGCCAGCTGCGACGCTGGCCGCGCGCCGATCTGCTGCATCCACGACTCGACGCCGTGGCCGACCCCGGCAATGAAGCGGCCGGGGAACATCCGCTCCACACCAGCCATCTCCATCGCTGTGATCGCCACGTTGCGGGCCACGCAGGGGACGAGGCCCATGCCGACCACGATTCGCTCGGTCGCCGCCAACGAGACTGCGACCGCGGTGAGGCCGCCGCCCCAGAAGCAGTCCTCCACGATCCACAGTTCATCGAGACCGAGCGCGTCCATCTTCTCGGCCCACGGGATCAGCTCCTCGGGAGCACGCTCGCGCCGGAACATGGCGCCGAGCCGGACGGTCGGGTGCATCCTGCTCACCGGCAACCGCCGGGCTGGCTCCTGCGGCACTCGTCGCTGACGATCCTCAACGCGTGCACCTCAGCCTTCAGCGCCCGACCGGCGAGGTGCCTTCTTGCGCATGCCGCGCCGATCTTGCGCCTTTTCCCATGCCCGCTGCTCCTCCTCGAGCGCGTGTTCCTCGGCCACAAGGCGCTTCATCGCATCCAACCGGCGGTGGTCGAGCGAACCGATCGCGATCGCTGCCGTCACTGCGCAGCCTGGCTCGTCCTCGTGCTTGCAATCGCGAAAGCGGCACCGTTCCGAGAGGTCGAACACGTCTGCGAACGCTCGCTCGATGCCCGTGCCGCTGCTCCACAGGCTGACCGCACGCACGCCGGGCGTGTCGATCAGCCAGCCGTGCGCAGACCCTGGCAACCGCACCAGCTCGCAGGCGGTGGTGGTGTGTCGGCCACGACCGTCGTTCTCGCGGACCTCGCTGGTGCGCAGCAGCTCCCCGCCGACGAGCGCGTTGATGAGCGTGCTCTTGCCCACACCGCTCGCGCCCAGCAACGCCATCGTCTGGCCAGGCGGGACGAGGTTGCGCAGCTGCTCCACGCCTTCGCCGCTGATGCCGCTCGCCCGCATCACCGGCACCCCGACCGCAACGGCTTCGAGCATCGCAATGGTGGGTGCAGGATCGTCGACGACGTCGCTCTTGGTGACCACGACGGCCGGCCGGGCGCCGCTGTCGAAGGCCAGGATGAGCTCTCGCTCGAGCCGACGTTGGTTGGGCGGCGTGTTGAGCGCATGCACGAGCACCACAGTGTCGATGTTGGCGGCAATGGTGTGCGCGACCGCACGGTTCCCTTCGAACGAGGCGCGGCGGGTAAAGGCGCTGAACCGTTCGATCACGGTCTCCACTCGTTCACCATCGGGGCTGATGATCACCCAATCGCCGACCGCGACGTCGGCCCCGATGTTGCGCACCCGGATCGACGGCTCGTCCACGTCGTACACGATCGTGCTCCAGCCCCTGTCGAGTCGCGAGGCCCGTCCTGGGCGGCCGAATGATCCGAGCTCCACCCATGAACGCTGAAGCGATGCGTTCCAGCCGAGACGAACGTCACCTTCCACAGGCGGCACTTCATCAGCTCGATACGGCGATTCCAGGGGCTCCACGATGCCTCGAACGGTAGTGTTTTTGCGCAAAGCCCGGGTCGCTCCCCCTATCGACGCACGATTCCTCCCGGTCCATACGGTCCCCGCAACCACAGGATCCCCCCGATCCCTCGACAGGAAGCGACAACTCGATGCTCGCTCGTCTCGCCCGGTGGAGCTTCCGCCGCCGCAAGGTCATGACCTTCGCCATCTGGCTGCCCCTGCTCATCGGTCTCACCGTCGCCTCGGGCGCGATGGGCACGAACTTCCGTTCCAGCTTCGATCTCCCTGAGAGCGAATCGAAGGCCGTGGTCGACACCCTTACGGCGGCCGGCCTCGTCGAAGCGGCCGGCGATGTCGCCCAGATCGTGTTCACCGCACCGCAGGGCACCGACGATCCCGCCGTCCAGGAGGCCATGAACGGCCTGTTCTCGAAGGTGGCGCAGATCGATGGCGTCGTCGTCACCTACGACCCCGTCAGCCCGCAGTTCAACAGCCAGATCGCTCCCGTCTCCTTCGCGGAGCTGGCGGTGACGCAGCGGGACCAAGCCGACTACATCGAACTGTCCGATCAGATCCAGGGCCTCGCCGCCTCGATCGCCGTGCCCGGCCTCGACATCGAGTACGGCGGCCAGATCTTCGCCGTGTTCGAGTTCCCCGAGAGCGAGCTGCTCGGCATCCTTGCGGCGATCGTGATCTTGCTCGTCGCCTTCGGTTCCGTGCTGGCGATGGGTCTGCCGATCGGGACGGCGTTGTTCGGGCTGGGTGTCGGCATCGGCATCGTCGGCATCGGGTCGAACGTGGTGACGATGCCCGACTTCTCGGCACAGATGACCGCGATGATCGGCCTCGGTGTGGGCATCGACTACGCGCTGTTCATCGTCACGCGGTACCGCGAGAACCTCCGCAAGGGCATGAGCCCCGAAGACGCCACCGTCGAAGCGGTGAACACCTCCGGGCGTGCGGTGATCTTCGCCGGGATCACCGTGATGATCTCGCTGCTCGGTCTGTTCGTGATCGGTATCGAGTTCGTACGCGGGTTGGCCATCTCTGGCGCGACCGGAGTGCTGGTGATGATGATCGCGGCAATCACGCTGCTGCCGGCCCTGCTCGGATTCGTCGGACACCGGATCAACATCACCAGCCGTGCTGCGGCCATCTCGGTCAGCCTCTTCGTCCTGTTGGCCCTCGCCGGCATCTTCACCGGCCTCGCCGTCGGGGTCGCTCTGCTGATCGCCGTCGGTCTGGCGATCGTGGTGATGCTCATCAGCCGGCTATCGGCCGGCGCTTCGCTCCGCATCCCGCTTCCCCACCGCGAGGAGAAGCCGCTCGAGCACCAGTTCTGGTATCGGTGGAGTCGCAGCATCCAACACCGACCGTGGCCGTTCTTCCTGGGCGGCGCACTGGTGCTGATCGTGCTGGCATTGCCGCTGTTCTCGATCCGGATGGGCTTCGGCGACACCGGCAATCTGCCGGAGGAGCAGACGGCCCGTCGCGCGTACGACCTGGTCGCGACCGGCTTCGGTCCAGGCAGCACGGGCCCACTGGTGCTGGTGTCCACCGATCCGGCCGCCACAGCCGAGTCGGTGCTCGCCGTCGACGCAGCACTGAACGCCGATGCCGGCATCTCGTTCGCCTCGCCTGGCGCCGAGATCGCGCCCGGGACGTGGTTGTGGTCTGCGTACCCGACCACCAGCCCGCAAGACGAGGCCACCACCGAGTTGGTCGAACGGCTCCGTAGTGATGCGCTACCTGCGACGGGCATCGACGTCAACGTCGGCGGCTTCACGGCCGGCAGCATCGACTTCTCGGCCTATCTCGGCAAGCGATTGCCGCTGCTCATCGCCGCCGTCTTGGTGCTGTCGTTCCTGCTGTTGATGGCCGTGTTCCGCAGTCTGCTCGTGCCGCTGAAGGCGGTGATCATGAACCTGTTGTCGGTCGGCGCCGCGTACGGCGTGATCGTGGCCATCTTCCAATGGGGTTGGGGCGCGAGCCTGCTCGGCATCGGCAAGGAGGGCCCGGTCGAAGCGTGGGCCCCGATGATGCTGTTCGCGATCGTGTTCGGCCTGTCGATGGACTACGAGGTGTTCCTGCTGTCGCGCATGAAAGAGGAGTTCGACCGCACCGGCGACAACGCCGGCGCCGTGGCCGACGGACTCGCAGCGACCGCTCGTGTGATCACGGCGGCGGCACTGATCATGGTGTGCGTGTTCGGAGCATTCGTGCTCGGTAACGACCGCCAGTTGAAGCTGTTCGGCCTCGGCATGGCCGTCGCGGTCTTCGTCGACGCAACCATCGTGCGCATGATCTTGGTGCCGGCCACGATGGAACTGCTCGGCAACAAGAACTGGTGGATCCCCGGCTGGCTCGAGCGGATCCTGCCCAAGATCGACGTCGACGGGCATTCGCATCCGACACCGATCGCTGCAGACGCGGACGCCGACACCGACACCGATCGTGAGCGCGAACTGGTCTGATCCGGCCCACCGACAGGTCGGGCACCCGGTTCACCTTCTGTTCATCTCCCGTCAACCTTGTAGCTGGGTCGTCGTTACGGCCCACCGTCGATCCCTGTTACGTTCGCGTCCGTCTCAATCACCGTGAACAGGGAGGGCATCGCCCCATGAGAACGAACACACGCAAGGCCTTTGCGATCATCGCAGCAACCGGCATCCTGCTGGCCGCTTGCGGAGATGACGAGGAGGAGTCCTCGCCGGCGGCCACCGAGGCCCCGACCGCAACCGAGGCCCCGACCGCAACCGAAGCCCCAGCAGCCACTGAGGCCCCGGCCGCAACCGAAGCCCCAGCAGCGACCGAGGCCCCGTCGGACGATCCACTCGCCGCGCTCTACCAGGAGTGCCTCGACAACGGCGCGAAGGTCAACCTGATCGCCCTGCCCGATGAGTGGGCGAACTACAAGGGCATCCTCGCCTCCTTCGGCGAGAAGTACCCGGGCGTCGAGTACCCCGTCGCCAGTCCCGACGCCTCCTCCAAGGAGGAGATGGAAGCCGTCCAGACCCTCGCCGGCCAGGACGACATGCCCGACAACGTCGACGTCAGCCCGGCGATCGCCCAGGAGATGGTCGACGCTGGGCTGTTCGAGCCGTACGTGCTCAGCACCGACTCGGAGATCCCCGACGGTCTGAAGGATGCCGACAACAACTGGACCGCTGCCTACTACGGCATCATGGCGATCAGCACCAACACGACCATCGTGTCGAACGCCCCGAAGAGCTTCGCCGACCTCACC
>JAYSLK010000636.1:0-3664 GCA_043725585.1 Actinomycetota bacterium | reverse complement strand
GCCGATGTAGTCAGCCCACTCGGATGCCGTGAGGTTGCGGCCCGCTGCCCGGCATGCGATCGATGCCCAGGTCGTGGTGTCCAGGTTCCATTCGATGGCAATGTTCCTGACGGCCACCGTCGCGGCGTTCGTGCTGCTCGGCGATGCGCTTCGCGACACCCTGGACGCACAGGTGGAGATCGGGTCGTGAGCCGGGTCACCCCGGTCAGCTGAGTGAACTCTCGAGCACCCGGAGGCGCTGGCACGCGTTCAACAGCAGTCGGTAGGTGATTTCCGGTTCTTCTTTCAGCAACGGGCGGAGCGTGATCGACGCGAGCGAGTAGGCGCGCACCGGCGTCGTCGCCGTCACCGTCGCCGAGCGCGGCGCCTGATCGAGGACCGCGAACTCACCGAAGTACTGACCGGGGCCGAGGTTTGCGACGGTGTGGCCGCGCACCTGAACCTCGGCGCCACCTTCGACCATCACGTAGAAGCGACCTGTCAGGTCGCCTTCGGACACGATGGCCTCGCCCGGCTGGAAGCGATGTTCGCGGCACATGTCGGCGATCTGCTGCAGCTTGCGCTTCGGCAGGCCGGCGAAGAGGCCCACCGTGCCGAGGAGATCGATCAGCTGAGCCGAGCCGGAAGTGCGGTTCTTGGACATGGCGGCAGCGTAGTCACTGTGCACCGGTCGCTCGTCCGACGCCACCTCGGCGGCGAGTGGTCGCAGTCACGACGGCGCGCCAACCGAGCAGCAGCACCGCGGTGACCAACGTGGCGACGATCACGAACGACGCAGCGGTCCCGCGGTCGAACACGACACGCCGGAGCAGCATGCCGAGCACGACCGTGATCGCCCAGATGCCCGCACCGGTCGCCATGGCCTCTGGCCGCTTCCACGCGCGGGTGGCCAACCAACCGACGGCGAGCGCGATAAGGAACGGCGCGGCCACCTCTGTCGTCTCGACCAGGGCGTTGCCGCCCTCGTCGTGGCTGCGGCGGCCAGCCACCACGAACGCCAGTACGGCGATCGCATCGAATGCTGCCGCGCGCTGCGCGGTCCGGGAGACGGGCACGACGATCAGTGGGCCAGGAAGCGGCCGAGGCCACCCTTGTAGAACAGCAGCGGCAGCGGTTCGGTGATCGGGTCGGCGTGTTCGAGCTCGACGACCCGGCCCATCACGAAGTGGTGGTCACCTGCGTCGTACACCTCGTCGATCACGCAGTCCATGAAGGCGATGGCGGCATCGAGCACCGGCGAGCCGGTGATCGTGGATGGGTGCCAGTCGACACCGTCGAACGGTCGCTCGATGCTCGTCTTGGCGAACTGCCAGCAGAGCTCGCCCTGGTCGTGGCCGAGCACGTTGACGCAGAACGACCCGGACGCACGGATCTTGTGCCACCGGTCGGAGGTGACCATGGGCAGGAAGCCCACGAGCGGAGGATCGAGCGACACCGAGGTGAACGAGCCGATCGTGAAGCCCACCGGCTCGTCGTCGAGCATCCCCGTGACGACGGTGACTCCGGTGGGGAAATGGCCCAACACCTGCCGGAACTTCAGGGGATCGATCGACATGTGAGCGACTGTAGACGCACAGCTGAATCTCGTCCGAAGCGTTGCCCATGTGTGCGATCCTGTGGTGGTGATCGACAAGCCCACCCTGCGTCGGCGGATGCGCCAGGCGTGCGAGCTGATCGACGACCGCACGCTCCGCAGCGTGCAGCTGTGGGCTCAGGTCGCTGAGTTGTCGCAGTACCAGGTGGCGCACACCGTCATGGCGTTCGCCTCGATGGCCTCCGAACCCGAGACCGATGGGCTGTTCGCCCGCCTCGAACGCGACGGCAAGGTCCTGGTGCTGCCGCGCATCGTCGGCGAGCGGATCGAACCTGCTCTGCTGGGCGATGGGACGCAGCCCGCCGTCTGGGGAATTCGCGAGCCGAAGGGAGCCGTGGTCGACCCATCGACGATCGATCTGATCATCGTGCCAGGCGTCGCCTTCACCATCGCGGGAGATCGGTTGGGGCACGGGAAGGCCTACTACGACCGCTTCCTGCCCGGCACCCGGGCCTTCACGGTGGGGGTGTGCTTCCACGAGCAGCTCGTCGACGATCTGCCGATCGAACCCCACGACGTGCTGCTCGACCTGGTGATCGCTGCATGAGCGAGTCCGGGGCGATGAACCCGATCACGATGGACGACCTGATGGCGGCGGTCGAGGTGGTGGGCCGACGGATGGCGCCCACGCCGCAGTACGCGTGGCCGCTCCTGGCTCGCGAGGTCGGTGCGACAGAGGTCTGGGTGAAGCACGAGAACCACACACCGACCGGTGCGTTCAAGGTGCGCGGTGGTCTCGTGTACATCGACCGGCTGGTCCGCGAGCGCCCCGAGGTTCGCGGCGTGATGAGCGCGACCAGGGGCAACCATGGGCAGAGCATCGCCCTTGCCGGGGTTGCTGCCGGGCTCGACGTCACGATCGTGGTTCCTCACGGCAACAGTCCCGACAAGAACGAGGCCATGCGTGCATGGGGCGCCGAACTCGTGGAGTTCGGGCACGACTTCCAAGCCGCTCGAGAGCACGCCGAGACGCTCGCCGTCGAGCGCGGGTTCGAGATGGTGCCGTCGTTCCACGACGACCTCGTGTGCGGTGTGGCGACCTACGCACTCGAGTTGTTCCAGGGCGTCATTGCCGCAGGCAGTTCGTTGGATGCGGTGTACGTGCCCGTGGGCCTGGGATCCGGCATCTGCGGCCTCATCGCCGCGCGCGATCTGCTGGGGCTCGACACCGAGATCGTCGGTGTGGTGTCGGAGCGGGCGAATGCGACGGCTCTGTCGTTCGCCGCGGGTTGCGCGGTCAGCACCGGATCGGCCGACACGTTCGTCGACGGTGTTGCGTGCCGTGTGCCGGTGCCAGAGGCGATCGACCGCATCGTGGCGGGCGCCGCGCGCATCGTCGAGGTCTCCGAGGACGAAGCGGCCGATGCGATCAGGGTGCTGTTGCGCACGACCCACAACCTCGCCGAGCCTGCCGGCGCGATCGCGACTGCCGGATTGCTGAAGGAGCGTCGCCGACACGCCGGGCACCGGGTCGCCACCGTCTTGTGCGGTGGCAACCTCGACGCCCACCTGTTGGTCGAGATCATTGCGGGGCGAACCCCGCAGATCTGAGGACGGTTCGGGTCAGTCCTGCAGTTCGTCGTAGTACTCGCGGCCGAGATGGGTGATCTGGTCTTCGCCCATCATCCAGCGCAGCGTGTTCTTCAGCTTGGTGAGCTGCACGAACAGGTCGTGCTCGGGATACAGGCCGGGCGCCACCTGAGGGCTCTTGTAGTAGAAGCTCATCCATTCCTGGATGCCGCCCAGACCGGCGCGCTGGGCGAGGTCGCTGAACAGCACCAGGTCGAGCGCCAACGGCGCGGCGAGGATGGAGTCGCGGCACAGGAAGTCGACCTTGATCTGCATCGGGTAGCCGAGCCACCCGAAGATGTCGATGTTGTCCCAGCCCTCCTTGTTGTCGCCGCGAGGCGGGTAGTAGTTGATGCTCACCTTGTGGAAGACGTTGCCGTAGAGGTCGGGGTTCTTCGATGGTTCGAGGATGTCTTCGAGCACACCGAGCTTCGACTCCTCCTTGGTCTTGAAGTTCTCCGGAGCGTCCAACACCTCGCCATCGCGGTTGCCGAGGATGTT
>JAYSLK010000635.1:0-1582 GCA_043725585.1 Actinomycetota bacterium | reverse complement strand
GGCACGGTCGCCATGGCCAACACCCTGACCAGACCGACACAGGTAGATCGTCCCCGCCGTGGAATCAGTAGGACTTCGGCAGGCCGAGCACGTTGGAGGCGATGTAGTTGGACACCATCTCCTGGCTCACCGGGGCGATCTTCATCAGGCGTGCCTCGCGCCAGTAGCGCTCGACGTGGTACTCGCGGGCGTAACCCATGCCGCCGTGGGTCTGCATCGCTCGGTCGCAGGCGAAGAAGGCTGCTTCCGCGGCGAGGAACTTGGCGGTGTTGGCCGCTTCCCCGCACGGGATGCCGCTGTCGAACTGCCACGACGCTTCGCGCACAGCCAGTTCGGCCGCATGCAGCATCATGTGCGCCTCGGCCAACGGGAACGCGAGGCCCTGGTTCTGCCCGATCGGGCGACCGAACACCACCCGCTCGTTGCCGTACTGCACCGCCCTGCGCATCGCTGCGCGTCCGATGCCGAGGGCTTCGGCGGCGATGAGGATGCGCTCTGGGTTCAGACCGTCGAGCAGGTAGGTGAATCCCTTGCCCTCATCGCCGATTCGGCGGCTGACCGGCACGCGCAGACCGTCGTAACGCACCTCGCACGACACCACCGCGTTGCGGCCGAGCTTGGGGATCGGACGGATGTCGACCTCGGGCCGCTGCAAGTCGACCAGCAGCAGCGTCATCCCATCGGTCGGTTTCGCACACTCCTCTCGCGGCGTGGTTCTCACCAGCAGCAGACACATCTCGCACAACGGCGCCTTGGTGGTCCACACCTTCGCCCCGTGAACGACGTAGTGGTCGCCATCGCGCACCGCCCGCGTGCGGATGGACGACGTGTCGGTGCCGGCATCGGGTTCGGTGACCCCGAACGCGACGTGCAGCTCTCCCGTTGCCACACGCGGCAGCACCTCCGCCACCAACTCGGGCGAGCCATACCGCCGCACCGGCTCCATCCCGAAGATCGCCAGGTGGATCGCCGAGCAGCCGTTCATGGCAGCGCCGGATGCGGCGATCTCCTCGAGCATCACCGATGCCTCGGTGATGCCCTGACCGCCACCGCCGTACTCCACCGGGATCGAGATGCCGACCCAGCCCCCCGCAGCGAGCTGATCGTAGAACTCCCATGGGAACTCGTGGGCTTCGTCCTTGGCTGCCCAGTACTCGTCGGGGAAGTCGGCACAGATGCGACGGACCCCGTCGCGAATGGCCTCGTGCTCGGCGGATCGGGTGAACTCCATCGCGGCTCCTCGACTGCTCTTGGTCGTGTCCTCTTCGACGGCAGATGGCTACACGGAGATGTCTACTCCATCGAGCCTCGGTCAGCCCGGGGATGCGCGCCCGCATCGAACGGCCCGATGTGTTTTGACATCTCGTCAGTTCGTGGTCTGATTCGGGGCATGGACATCGCCTCCGGCCCGGTCTTGCAACTGCGGATCCCCGAACCAGCGCGTGGTCACCACCCAGCCGACCCGGTGCCGTTCATCAGCGCAGCCGGCGAGATGCGCAAGCCCGACCTCGACGAGAAGGTCGAACGGATCGCGCTGATGCGCAAGCAACTGGTCAGGGTGCTCGACGATCAGGGCAACGCG
>JAYSLK010000634.1:0-2729 GCA_043725585.1 Actinomycetota bacterium | reverse complement strand
CGAGACCTCACCCGGCCCCAAGCCCGCCACGCCGGCGCAGCCCACGTTCGACATCTCACTGCTCGGTGCCGGCGGCATCCCCGATCGGGCGGCCGACGTGCTGGCTGTCGTGGTGAACATCACGGTCACCGAACCGACCGCAGCCGGATGGCTGAACGCCTACGGCGCGGGCGCGGGGAGTGGCCTGGCTTCCATCGTCAACTACACCGCGAACCAGACCGTGCCGAACCTCAGCATCGTCCGCCCGGGCGCCAATGGCGACCTGACGGTCAAGCTCTTCACCCAGAGCGCGTCGGCAACGGCACACGTCGTCGTCGACGTGTTCGGCTGGTTCTCCACCTCGAGCAACGCCCAGCGCGGGGCGCGGTTGGTGCCGGTGACCCCCGGCCGCATCCTCGACACCCGCGAGGGAGCGGGCACCCCGCTCGGCCGCGCCGGATCGATCGAGTTGCAGGTGCGTGGCGCCACCTTGTCCACCGGGCAGGTGCTCGGCAGCGGCAGCGACATCGTGGGCGTGGTCCTCAACGTCACGGGTGTCAATCAACAGCCCGACAGCACGGGTACGTTCGTGTCGGTGGTGCCGGAACTGACGCCCGGAGTGCCGCCGTCCACCTCGAACGTCAATCTCGCTCGCGGTCAGATCAAGCCGAACATGGTGATCGTGCCCATCGGCGCCGACGGCAGGATCCGCCTCTACAACCACGCCGGATCGGCGCATGTCGTCGTCGATGTCGCCGGCTACCTGACCACCACCCCGCCTGGCGCTCGAGCCGGCCGGGTGGTTCCACTCACCACGCCGTATCGGGTGTTCGACACCCGCGAGCCGCAGTGGGGTGCCGTGGCGCTCGGGCCCGGCCAAGCCGAGGACTGGAGCTTCGCCGACTTCGTCAACTCGGTTCGGATCGATGGCGAGTGGGTCGGCGCGCAGAGCGCGGTCATCGGCAACCTCACCTCCGCCGAACTGAAGCGGCAGTACGCCACGGTACCGGTGAGCAGCTATCTCACGGTGTATCCGAGCACCGAGGCGCGACCCAACGCCTCGAACGTGAACATGGTGGAAGGCGCTCCGGTGCCGAACCTGGCGATCATGAAGTACGGCACCAACTCCACGGTGCGAGTGTTCAACCTGGCCGGGTTCAATCAGTACCTCTACGACGCCTCGGCCGTCGTGCTCGCCGACTGACCGCGCCCACACCACAGCGCCGGCCAACGCGCCTGCACGATCACCCACGCCGCTAGGCTTTCACCGCTTCACGTGGGCTGATCCCCTCCCGCACCTCTGTGGATACCTCTGTGGATGGCGGTGATGAGCGTGTGCCAGTTGGCGCCGGCCCTCTCCAGCTCTTCATCTCGCGTTCCCCTGGAGGACCCACATGTCGTCGACAACCACCTACACCGACGGTCAGCGCCGCGACTTCCGCGTCGCCGACCTCTCCCTCGCACCCTTCGGGCGCAAGGAGATCCACCTCGCCGAGCACGAGATGCCCGGCCTGCGCGCCTTGCGAAAGGAGTACGGCCCGCTGAAGCCTCTGGCCGGCGCCCGCATCTCGGGCTCGCTCCACATGACCATCCAGACGGCCGTGCTCATCGAGACACTGGTCGAGCTCGGCGCCGAGGTGCGTTGGGCCAGCTGCAACATCTTCTCCACCCAGGACCACGCCGCAGCTGCCGTGGCCATCGGCCCGGAGGGCACCGAGGACAACCCGGCCGGCGTGCCGGTCTTCGCCTGGAAGGGCGAGACCCTCGAGGAGTACTGGTGGTGCACCGAGCAGATGATGACGTGGCCCGCGGATGCGAACGGCAACACCGGCCCGAACATGATCCTCGATGACGGCGGCGACGCCACCCTGCTCGTCCACAAGGGTCGGGAGTACGAGCTCGCAGGTGCCGTGCCCGATCCGGGCTCGGCGTCGAACCCCGAGTTTGCGATCGTGCTCGGCTTGCTGCAGCGTTCCCTGAAGACCGAGCCGAACAAGTGGACGAACCTGGCGGCAGGCATCAAGGGCGTGACCGAGGAGACCACCACCGGTGTCATGCGCCTGTACCAGATGCTCGAGCGTGGCGAGCTGCTGTTCCCCGCCATCAACGTCAACGACTCGGTCACGAAGAGCAAGTTCGACAACCTGTACGGCTGCCGGCACTCGCTCATCGACGCCATCTGTCGCGCCACGGACGTGATGATCGCCGGCAAGGTCGCCGTCGTGGCCGGCTACGGCGACGTCGGCAAGGGCTGCGCCCAGGCGCTCAAGGGCCAGGGCGCCCGAGTGATCATCACCGAGGTCGACCCGATCAACGCCCTGCAGGCAGCGATGGAGGGCTACCAGGTGACCACGATCGAAGACGTGGTCGGCACCACCGACATCTTCGTGTCGGCGACCGGGAACGACCACATCATCACGGCCGAGCACATGGCCAACATGAAGCACAACGCGATCGTCTGCAACATCGGTCACTTCGACAGCGAGATCGACATGGCCGGCCTGGCCCGGAGCGGCGCCACCCGCGATGAGCTCAAGCCTGGCACCGATCTGTGGACTTTCGATGACGGTCACTCCGTGATCGTGCTGGCCGAGGGCCGGCTCGTGAACCTCGGTTGCGCGACGGGCCATCCGAGCTTCGTGATGAGCTGTTCGTTCAGCAACCAGGTGATCGCCCAGATGGAGCTGTTCAACAACCTCGACAAGTACCCGTTGGGCGTGTACGTGCTGCCCAAGCGTCTCGACGAGAAG
>JAYSLK010000633.1:0-4439 GCA_043725585.1 Actinomycetota bacterium | reverse complement strand
GAGCCGCACTGTGGCGCTATCGCGAGGAGCACACGGCGGCGATCAACACCGTGGGCGTCCCGCACAAGTTCGACGTGACGGTTCCGATCGCGGCGCTGGCCGAGTTCATGGCCGTAATACCTGCAGTCGTCCGCAAGGTGGAACCGGGTGCGCTGACGTGGCAGTTCGGCCACGTCGGAGATGGCAACATCCACGTGAACGTCACGGGTGCTGCGCCCGATGCCGACTCGCTCGACGAGCGGGTGTACCGGTACGTGGTGGCCTGCGGCGGCAGCATCAGTGCCGAGCACGGCATCGGCACCGCCAAGGCGAAGTGGCTCGGTCTGAACCGGACCGACGGTGAACTGGCCACGATGCGGGCGATCAAACGGGCGCTCGATCCTGCGATGATCATGAACCCCGGAGTGCTCCTTGCATGAGCTGACCGGTGTGCCACCTCGCACAGGGTCTCCTGTTCTCGATGATGGGCGGTGGCCTAGCCTTTCTCTCGTGAACGATGTCACATTCTCCGTTGAGTCATCGACCGTTGGGGTGAAGATCCTGGTCAGCCTGGGCGGCAAGGTGCAGCCGATGCCGGCGCTGTGGTTGCGAGAGCAGGCCCGTGATGCCAGCCAGCTCGACCACGCAAGCGATCAGCGCCTGTTCGATCCTCACCAGTTGCCTCTCGATCTCGAGATCGTCGACGCTCGCATCGATCCAACCCACGTGTGGGCTCGTTTCAGCGACGGCCACCAGGAGTCCTTCGCCTGCGACGGTCTGGCGCTCGCGATCGACCCCGACGACGGCTGCCCCGAACCCGTCGCCTGGACCGCCGCACTCGGCGGGCCTCCTCGGCACGAGTGGCGGCGTCTCGATGATCCCGCTGGGCTCGAGGCGGCGTTGCACGACTTCTTGGTGTACGGCACGATCATCGTCCACGATGCACCGACGGCCGAGAACACCGTGCTCGAGGTCGCCGCCAGATTCGGCTACGTCCGCGAGACGAACTTCGGACGGCTGTTCGACGTTCGATCGGTGCCGCAGTCGAACGATCTCGCGTATCGCGCCGTTGCCCTGGGTCCGCACACCGACAACCCGTACCGGGAACCGACGCCCGGTATCCAGCTGTTGCACTGTCTGGTGAACGAGTCCACGGGCGGGTTGAGCACGCTCGTCGATGCGATCGCGGTGACCGATCAACTTCGGGACGAAGATCCCGAAGGGCTCGATCTGTTGATCGACACGTTCGTCCGCTTCCACTTTCGTGACTACGACACGGCGCTCGATTCGCAGCGTCCGATGGTGGCGGTCGACCACAAGCGTCGCGTCATCGGCCTGCGCTACAGCCCACGGGTCGACCACATTCCGCTGATGTCGGTGGAACAGACTCAGGTGTTCCATCGCGCCCGTCGTCGTCTGGCGGAGCTGCTCGCCGATCCGGCGTTCGAGATCCGGTTCCTGCTGCAGGCGGGCGAGGCGATGGTGTTCTCGAACGATCGTGTGCTCCACGGGCGCACGGGATTCGACCCGCAGGAGGGTCTGCGCCACCTCCAGGGGTGCTACATCGACCACGATGCTCCCCGCAGCCGCTATCAGGTGCTGCGCCGCAACCTCACCCGCTCACTTGTGAGCCGCACTCAGGAGGGCTGACCCATGGCAGTGTCATTCACGGAGATGAAGGCCGGCACGAAGGCCGAGTACGACTATCTCCACGTCCTGGAGTCGCAGTACATCGCCACGACCGCAGATCGGATCATGGAAAGCCTCCGCCGACTCGGCGACGGGGTGGGCGGCTATCAGATCAGCCGGCTCGCACACTCGCTGCAGAGCGCCACTCGGGCCGAGGCCGATGGCGCGGACATCGAGATGATCGTGGCGGCGCTCATCCACGACATCGGCGACGAACTGGCTCCGGAGAACCACTCACAGCTGGCGGCAGCCGTCATCCGCCCCTACGTGCGGGCCGAGGTCACCTGGGTGGTGAACATGCACGGCATCTTCCAGCAGGTGTACTACGGGCACCACCAGGGCCTCGATCCGAACGCCCGCGACGCGTACCGCGACCACCCGTGGTTCGGCACCTGTGCGATGTTCTGCGAGCGATGGGATCAGGCGTCGTTCGACCCGGCGTACCCCACCGAGTCGCTCGAACACTTCGAACCGATGCTGCGCGAGATCTTCTCGCGGCGTCCGTTCGACCCTGCCATCACGGGGGAGTGAGTCGGCCGGCCACTAGCCTGACCTCCCGTTCCGAACCTCGCAGGGAGTCACACGCTGATGCGGACAACGCTCGCCGAACTGCTGGCACGACACGAAGTCGTTCTTGCCGACGGTGCTACCGGCACCAACTTCTTCCAGCGGGGTCTGATGTCCGGCCACCCACCCGAGCTGTGGAACGAAGAGCATCCCGAGCGCGTGCAGGAACTGCACCAGCAGTTCGTCGATGCCGGCGCCGACATCATCCTCACCAACTCCTTCGGAGGAACTGCGCAGCGGCTCAAGCTGCACCACGCCCAAGACCGCGTGATCGAGCTCAACAAGCGAGCCGCGGAACTCGCTCGTGAGGTGGCCGACGGCGCTGATCGCCCCGTGGTGGTTGCGGGCTCGGTCGGGCCGACCGGCGAGTTGTTCGAGCCACTCGGTGCGCTCACCGAAGCGGTGGCGATCGCCAGCTTCCGCGAACAGATCGAGGGGTTGAAGCAAGGCGGTGTCGACGTCATCTGGATCGAGACGATGTCGTCGGTCGAGGAGGTGCGCGCCGCGTCGCAGGCAGCGATCGACGCGGGCATGCCGTACACCGCGACGTGCTCGTTCGACACCGCCGGTCGCACCATGATGGGCGTCATGCCCGATGCGCTGGTGCGGGTGTTCGACGGGCTCGCCGTTGCCCCGGTCGCGTTCGGTGCCAACTGCGGCGTCGGTGCAAGCGACATCCTGGTCACGGTGCTGTCGATCTGCTCGGGCGAGCACACCGCAGTCATCACCAAGGGCAACTGCGGCGTCCCGTACTTCCAGGGCACCGAGATCGTCTACTCGGGCACACCGGAGCTGATGGCGGAATACGCGCAGATGGCTGCCGATGCCGGCGCACGCATCGTCGGCGGCTGCTGCGGAACCTCCCCCGAACACCTCGCATCGATGCGCCAAGCCCTCGACGCTCGCCAGCCGGCCGGCGTTCCGACGGTCGAGCAGATCATCGAGCGCATCGGTCCGCTCGCGAACTCGGTTCCCACCACACATGCCGAAGGCGATCGAGGTCGTCGGCGCAGCCGCCGCGACTGATTCAGTCGTCGGGGCGCCACCGTCGTGCCGTCTTGCGCTCCGAGTGCTGCTTCTTATCGTTCAATCGAGCCCGCACGGCCCCTCGCGTCGGCTTGGTCTTCCGTCGCGGCACCTCGCCGATCGATGCGGTGTCGATCCGTTCGATCAGTCGACGCAGTGCGTCAGCACGGTTCCTGACCTGGGATCGGTGGTCCGATGCCCGCAACCGCACCTCGTCGCCCAGCCGTTCCCGGACGCGAGCCACGTCGGCCTCTCGACCGCGTACGAGCGTGAGGTCGCACCTCAGCTCCACCTGGGTGCTCGAGGTGTTCACGTGCTGACCACCCGGCGCGGACGAGCGCATGAAGCGCCACGACAAGGCCGACTCGGGCACGATGATGCCGTGCTGAGTCCGGTGCTCTGCAGCTTTCATCCGCTCGACGGTAACCCCGCCTCGACACCTGTGTGCGCCGGTGTTACAGCTGGCCGGCGCGGTGTTCGCCGCGCAAGAGCGGGAAGCGACCGATGCGCTCCAACGCCGACACCGTCGAACGCATCGCGTCGGCAGGCACCGGGTGGCTGATCAGATAGCCCTGCGCCTTGCGGCAACCGAGCTCGTGGAGCACCTGGATCTGGTGCAGGCTCTCGACGCCTTCGGCGACCATGTCGAGACCGAGCGATGTGCCCATCGCGATGATCGTTCGCACCAACGCCCGGTCGCTCGGATTGTCGGCGACACCCTGGACGAAGGCCCGGTCGATCTTGATTCGCTGCAGGGGGAATCGCTGCAGGAGCGACAGCGACGAGTACCCGGTGCCGAAGTCGTCGAGCGCGACGCGAACTCCCAGCGTCTTCATCTTCTGCAGCGTCGCCAGCGCGAGCTCCGGCTCGGAGATCATCACGCTCTCGGTGATCTCGATCCAGAGCAGTCCCGGGTCGACGCCTGACCTGGACAGCGCCTCGCTCACGATCGACGGCAGGCCCGGGTCGGCCAACTGGCGCGGCGACACGTTGACCGACATCGTTGCTTGCGGGCTGCACACGCCGTCGTCGATCCAGCGGCGCAGCTGGGTGAGGGCCTCCAACAGCGCCCATGCTCCGATCGGCACGATCGTGCCGGTCTCTTCGGCGATCGGGATGAACTCGGCAGGGGACACGATCGTGCCGTCGCTCTGCTGCCAGCGCATGAGTGCCTCGAA
>JAYSLK010000632.1:0-4216 GCA_043725585.1 Actinomycetota bacterium | reverse complement strand
CCCTCGGGCACGAGATACCGCTGGCGGTCACGCGGGAACAGGTGAGCTACTTCCCGCGGGCCGACCTCGAACGCTTTGCCATCGGTCGTCTGCCCGTGTGGATCTGGATGGACGATCCGAGCTTCTACGGCTTCCCCGTCTACGGCGTGACCGATGTGTTGAAGGGAGCGGAGGACTGCGGTGGAGCCGAGGTCGATCCGGACACGCGCACGTTCGATCCCGACCCCACGATGGAGCACCGCCTCGCCGCGTTCATGGAGCGCCTCATGGGTGACGGTTTCGGTTCCCCACGCTCCACGACGTGTCTGTACACGCTCACGTCGGATCGGGACTTCGTCTGCGATCGGGTGCCTGGCATCCCCCAGGTCTCGGTTGGGCTGGGCGCCGCGCACGGCTTCAAGTTCGCCTCGTGGTTCGGGCGCGAGCTCGCCGCGCTGGCCACTGGCGCGTCGGTCAGGCCCGAACTGGCGCCGTTCTCGATGGAACGTGAATCGCTGTACGTTCCGATCTCCCGCGAGGCCTGGTTGGTCTGATGCCACAGAGCGATGCACGCCGGGGTCGGCCGCGTCGCCCGTCTCCGGAGCGGCCTATCTCGTTGACCCCCCCACAGTGGCGTGCGCTGGGGTGGATGGTCGCTGCGGTGCTGGTCGGCGCGTGCGGCGGGTCGCCGACGCCTGGCACGTCGACCGCGTCGACCACTGCCGCAACCACTCCGTCGGGGGAGGAACCGGCGCACTCGAAAGCGCCGGCCGTCTCGGCCGACCTCACCCGCACGACGCTCGGTGTCGAGCGGGTGCCGCTCCCACCGCACGAATCGAGTCAGCGGTTGACGCTTGCACAGGGCAGCGGCGACGTCGTGATGGCGATGTATCGCACAGACCCGGTGACCATGTCGTCGATGTGGCTCATCGACACGCGTGTCGATGCTGAGTGGCGCCGGATCGACCCGCCGTTCGCGAACGCCGCCGAGATGTTCGTCTCGACGTCCGGTGCAACCGTGTTCGTGGTGCAGGACCGATGCCTCGATCAGCGCGTCGCCGAGGATGAGAACTCGATCGTCTGTGAGCGTTTCACGCCCAGCCCGAGCATCGCTTACAGGCGGGTGACCGACAAGACCTGGACCTTGGTCTCGTTGTCAGCCGACATCGAAGATGTGCGAGAGGACAACCTGTTCGCCGTGCTCCCCGTGGGCGATGAGGGCGTGCTGGTCCAGGCCGTCGAGAAGAACGACGTGCTTCGATCGAGCATGTTCTTCGTCTCGCTGGCGACAGGAGCGTCGACCGAAGTCGTCGGACAAGCGCCATCGGTGTTCAGTTCCTGCGATGTGTCGGGCACGGGCCGATTCTTGCTCGTCGACCCGGGCCTCATGGCTCGCCAGACGGGTCAGGAGATCAGCACAGGTGATCCGGTGTTGCTGCTGATCGACAGCTTCGGTCGGACCTCGACCGTTCTGGATTCGACCGAGATCGACCTGCAGTCAGCCCTCGGCGACGAACTGTTCGTGTTCTGTGACGAACGGACAGCGTGGCTGGCGGGCGAAAACGACGACAACACCGTCCGGTTGGCGACCCGGATCGACGGCGACCGGATCACGTCACCTGCTGTCGAGTTCCTGCACGAACGATCGTCATGTTGACCTCACCGATCGTTGCACTGTCGCAGCCGACGTACGACCCTGAACGCGGCCTCGTGGGCGGGCCGAGCTTCATCTTCTCTGAAGACTCGCTGGAGTTCGTCGAAGGGCCTTCGATCGAGTCGACCTCCAGTCCTCGTCATCAGTCGTACCAGGCATCGGCTCTCGCATACGTGAGCCAGGACGAGTCGCACATCGAGATCGCTCGCGTCGAACACAGACAGGGCGAGTGACACCGGCCTGAACCCTCAGCGGCTGAGCGCCTTCTTCAGTGCCGCGGCTGCGAGGGCGTTGGCTGCGGCACCGTCGTCGACGAAATCGGCGAGGGAGAAGAAGCCGTGGAACATCCCGTTGAACCGAACGTGGCTCGTCGGCACACCGAGCGAAGCGAGTCGGGCGGCGTACGCATCGCCTTCGTCGCGAAGCGGGTCGAACTCCGCGGTGATCACCATGGCGGGTGGACCCGCCGCGAGCGCAAGGTCGCTCGCGAGCAACGGCGACACCCGGGGATCGGTGCGTGTGCCCGGGCCCGTTCCGAGGTAGTGGTCGATGAACCACCCCATCGCGTCCTTGGTGAGGAAGTAGCCGGTCGCGTTCTCGTCGTAGCTGGGCTGCGATCGGGTGAGGTCGGTGACGGGGTAGACGAGCAACTGGAACGACAGCGGCACCACGCCGATGTTGGCGACGACGGCGGCCAAGTTCGCGCCAGCGGAATCGCCGCCGATCGCCAGGCGGTCGGCGCGACAGCCGAGCGAGGCGGCGTTCTCGTGAGCCCATGTGAGTGCGGTGACGCAGTCCTCCAACGGTGCCGGGAACGGGTGCTCGGGTGCCAGCCGGTAATCGACGCTGAGCACAGCGTGACCGCTGCCGTTGGCGAGTGCCCGGCACACGTTGTCGTGCGATTCGAGGTCGCCGATCACCCAGCCGCCCCCGTGCAGATAGACGAGTAGACCGAGGTCGGGTCGGTCGTTCGGCCGGTAGAACCGGGCGGGGACGCCACCAGCATCGAGATCCCCGATGTGGTGGACGTCTTCGACCGGAGGGCGCTGGCGTGCTTTGCGGGCGGCACGGGCTTGGTCCGGCGTCCCGGAGTCCACGGGGGGATCACCGATCGCGGCCATGAGAGCGAGCAGGGATACGGCTTGGGCATGGAGCGGCACGACGACAAGCTTGCCACCGGCGGCTGTCGACATCTGTCAGCGGCCCGCGGCTCCCATCAGCGGTAGCGTCGGGGACGTGGCCGACGCACACCTGTACGCGCCCGATCTGGATCGGCTCGAGACTGCACTGATCGAGGGGATCGAAGCCGTCGGCCGCGACGGCGCGATCGACGGTGGCGCCGCATCTCGACGACGGCCTGACGACTCGGTTCGCGATGGCTCGCGACTCACGGTCGCGCATGCTGATGTGCTGTTCGAAGCGCAGTTGCAGAGCCGCCATCTCGATCACGCTGCCAGGTGGCTGCGCAGCAAGGGGTTGGGCTACTACACCATCGGTTCGGCGGGCCATGAGGGCAATGCGGCAGTGGCGGCGGCGCTGCGGCCCACCGATCCGGCGCTGCTGCACTACCGCTCCGGCGCTTTCTACCTCGCCCGTTCAGCGGCGGTACGTCCGGCTCGCCTCGTCGGTGCACGCGATGTGCTCGCCGGCATGCTCGCCCTGGCCGACGAGCCGATCGCCGGTGGTCGCCACAAGGTGTTCGGCCATGCCGATCTCGACATCATCCCGCAGACGTCGACCATCGCGTCGCATCTGCCGCGCGCCGTCGGTGTCGCCTTTGCCATCGACCGGGCCCGCCGTCTCGGCCTCGCCACCCGGTGGTCGAACGACGCGATCGTGGTGTGTTCGTTCGGCGATGCCAGCGTCAACCACTCCACCGCCCAAGGTGCACTGAACACGGCCGGCTACACCGCCCACAACGGCATCGGCCTGCCGTTGCTGTTCGTGTGCGAGGACAACGGCTGGGGGATCAGCGTGCCTTCGCCGACCGGCTGGGTGGAGGCCACTCTCGCGCATCGCCCCGGCATCAGGTATGCCTGTGCCGACGGCAGCGATCTCGCCGATGCCTACGACACCGCGAGTGACCTGGCCGACTGGGTTCGAGCCGAGCGCCGACCTGCGGTGTTGCATCTCCGCACTGTGCGGTACATGGGACATGCCGGGACCGACGTCGAGTCCGGGTATCGCCGGGCATCGGCGCTGCGTTCCGACCTGGACCGCGATCCACTCCTCGGCACGGCTCGATTGCTGGTCGATGCCGGCGCGGCATCACCGTCCGAGCTCGTCGACCGTTACCTGGCGGCGCGGCGCGAGATCCGGGCGCTGGCGATCGACCTGTCGACCCGACGGAAGCTGGAGACCGCGAGCGAGGTGATGGCGCCGTTGTCGCCCCGGCGACCCGCGAGCGTTGCCTCGCGCTCGATCGCCTCCGCGGCGCCAGAAGATCGTCGAGCCTTCTTCGGTGGCACGCTCCCCGAGGACGAAGGCGCGCTCACGCTGGCCGAGACGATCAACCGTGCCCTGGGCGACGTGCTGTTGTCGATGCCGCACGCGATGGTCTTCGGTGAGGACGTCGGAGCGAAG
>JAYSLK010000631.1:0-3453 GCA_043725585.1 Actinomycetota bacterium | reverse complement strand
TGCACGGTGGCTTGGGCCTCCACGGGAATCGGACGAGCGAGCGTGATCGCCTGCGATCCATGGACCAAGAGCGCGAAGTTGAACGTGCCGATCTGGCTCATCGCGCTGGCACCGGGGGACGCGGTTCCAGAGCCGGCGACGACGGCGAAGGTGGGATACACCACCTGCTGAACGTCCTTGGTGTTCTCCGTGGTGAACGTGAGTGCGGCCTGTCCGGCACCGATGCCCACTGCGTACAGCAGGGCATCCTTGGAGTTCCACGAGATCGTTCGGACATCACCGGTGGCGCCGACGGCGCTGGGATCGAGCGGCATGACGAGATTCCCTCCCTGATCGTGATCGATCTGATCGTGACCGATCCGATCTCGCGAGCTGTTGTCGCGATCTGCAGTGGTTTGATCGATCTCTCCGTGCCGACACCACGATGGCGAGGCCACGTCATCTTGCCCGACGATCCGCCGTCTGTTCGACTCGGCCGAAAGGTCCGGCCGTGAACGTGCCAGTGAATCAGTCGGTCGGCCGGTCAGGCCGGCCCACGGGCAGGTCGGCGGTTCAGGCGGCGGTTCGGCTCAGGACGACGACCCCCACATGGGACCAAATGCCCTGGTCCGAACACACCGGCTTCGTTCGAATGTGCTCATGAGGATTCTGTTGGTGGCCGAGAGTCCTGAGGACGCACAATCGGTCGAAGCATCGTTGACCGCCGACGGACACATCGTCACGTCGTGCAACGATCGCTCGGGCGGCCCGTGCCGTGGCGTCGAGCACTTCGACGACTGTCCGCTGGAGTCGCCGGTGGATCTTGCGGTGATCGCTCGGTCATCGCACGGGAGGCGAAGCATCGAGGAGATGGGGTCGGTGTGTGCCTCCCGCCACCGCGTCGGCGTGGTCGAGATCGATCCGTCCATTCCGGACGAGCGCTCGATCTACGATCTCGCCGACGCCGCCGAGCATGCCATCTGCCGCGGCTACGAAGCGGCGATTCGGCACACGACTGCTGACCTGTGTGCGGACCTGTGTGCGGACCTGTGTGCGGACGGCTCGTTCGACGTGGTCGTGACGCGGCGCCATGGCGACGTGCACGTGAAGATCAACCTCGATGTCGACGCCTCACCGAAGGTGGTCGGTGCCCTGGCCGACCGCGCCCGCGCAGCGACACGCCGTCACGATCGGTTCGCTCAGGTGATCGACGTCGCGGTGCAGCGCAACCGTTTGACGTTCGACCCGACAGAGGTATGAGTCGCCGCTCTCGGCCTTGAGAACGACCGTGGCGCCGACCGATGACCCAGCGATCAGCTGCGCGGCTGGGGCCACCCACCCGGCACACCGTCCATGCCGGAGTTCTTGCGGGCCTTGGCGATCAGACCCTCCACGACGGGACCGAGCTGGGTGGGGTCCTCGATCGGATCGTGCTGTGGGCCGCGCACCCAGCCCTCGGCGATCGCGAGCGTCTGCCCGCTCGCCTCGAACACCCGACCGGTCACTCCGGCCGACTCGGTCGACGCGAGCCAGGTGACGATCGGAGCGATCCAACGTGGAGAACGCATCTCGCGCTCCGCATCGGTCTCCGGCGCCGGGCCGAGGCCCTCGGTCATGCGCGTGAGGGCGACCGGAGCCACGCAATTCACCGTCACCCCATAGCGGCTGAGCTCGAGCGCAGCGATGTTGCTGAACGACGCGATGCCGGCCTTTGCGGCGCCGTAGTTGGTCTGCCCCGGGTTGCCGTAGATGCCGCTGACCGAGGTGGTGTTGATGATCCGCCCGTCGGTCGGCCGGCCGGCCTTGCTCTGCTCGCGCCAGTACGCAGCGGCCCATCGAGCTGGGGCGAACGTGCCCTTGAGATGAACCGCGATGACGGAATCCCACTCCTCCTCCGTCATGTTGGCGAGGACGCGATCGCGAAGAATGCCGGCGTTGTTCACCAGGACGTGCAGGTCGCCGAACGACTCGATCGCAGTGTTGATCAGGCGCTGGGCACCCTCCCACGACGACACGCTGTCACCGTTGGCGACCGCTTCGCCGCCCATCCCCTTGATCTCTTCGACCACCTGCTCGGCCGGGCTCAGGTCTCCGCCCGATCCGTCGACGTTGCCGCCGAGATCGTTGACGACCACCTTGGCGCCGTGGGCCGCCAGGCTCAATGCATGCTCGCGACCGATCCCGCGACCGGCACCGGTGACGATCGCGACGCGACCTTCGCACAAACGACTCATGTCTGTTCACTCCTCAGTGTCCTCTGATCGCCGGCCCGGGCATGGCAGAACGCCGCGTCGACGGCCGTCGACGGACGGCGGCCGCATCCTAAGGTGCCGTCGGACGTCGTACCCGTGTCGAACGGTCGGCGGGTCGTATGGTCTGCATGTGTGCGATTGGCCCCATCTCGAACCGTCAGTGGACGCGTCGAACCACGCAGGGGTGCCACGTCGAACGTTGATCTCGGCGATGGGCACGTCCGTCGTCGCCGCCTCGTTCGGCAGGGGTCGGATGTCGAGCGACCGCCGAAGCACCAACACACTGCGTCGCGATCGCGCCACTGTTGTCGCTCCAGCCGGCCCCCGACCAGCGCCGGTTCCGGTGGCGGCCGGGCTCGAGATCTCGCCCCGCGACGCGTGGGGCGCTGATCTCCCAGCCGGTCCGACACGGCCCGAGACCCCGCGGTTCCTCCTGGTGCATCACACGGCGTCACCCAACGACGCCCGCGACACGCGCGACGTGTTGCGCAGTGGGTACGCGTACCAGACAGGCCCTGCGAAGGGTTGGCCCGATGTCTGCTATCAGTTCTTCATCGACCGAGCCGGCTCTGTGTGGGAAGGTCGGGCCGGGTCTCTTGCGGGGCCGGTGATGGCCGATGCCACCGGCGGGAGCCAGGGCTGGGCGCAGTTGGTCTGTCTCGTCGGCGACTACACGTCCGCCGCTCCGAGCGACGCGATGATCGACTCGTTGGTACTGCTGATCGAATGGATCGCGCGACGCGACGGCATCGATGTAGCGGTGGGGGCCACGGCCACGTTTGTCTCGCGAGGCTCGCAACGCTGGGCCGCCGGCACACCCGTCACCACCCCATCGATTGCGGCCCATCGGGACATGTCGTTCACGGTGTGCCCCGGTGATCGGGTGGTCGATCGCCTTCCCGAGATTCGTCGACGCGTGGCCGACGTCCACGCAAAGTACACGACACTTGTCACACCCGACCCCCATCCTGACGAGCTGGTGCCCGCTCGCCGTCTCGGCCGGATCACCAACCCGTAACCTCGAACGTCGATGTCGCACGCGAACCCGCCGGCCGGCCGAGACCACGTCGAGGCTCTCCCCGTCCTCGAGACGAGTCGCGACCCGATCGGCGAACCGGTCCACGGTCTGACCGATGCTGATCGCGGACAGCCTGCCGGTCGACCCGACGACCATGCAGGAGGCCGACGCCAGGCACCGTCGCGCGACCAAGCCAGGGATCCG
>JAYSLK010000630.1:0-9268 GCA_043725585.1 Actinomycetota bacterium | reverse complement strand
CCGGGCGCGGCATCGGACGAGAGCACGCGCTGCTCTTCGCTGCAGAGGGGGCCAAGGTCGTGGTCAACGATCTCGGCGCGACCAACGATGGCACCGGTGCCGACATCTCCCCGGCCCAGTTGGTGGTCGAAGAGATCGAAGCCATGGGTGGCGAGGCAATCGTGAACGGGGAGAACGTTGCCGATTGGCAAGGCGCCCAACGGATGATCAACGCCGCGATCGAGCACTTCGGTGACCTCGACATCCTGGTCAACAACGCTGGCATCCTTCGTGACCGTGTGTTGGTGAACATGACCGAGGAGGAATGGGACGTCGTCGTGGCCGTCCACCTGAAGGGTCATTTCGCTCCCACTCGTTGGGCCGCCGCGTACTGGCGCGAGCAGTTCAAGGCGGGTGTCGTCAAGCCGCGCAACATCGTCCACACGTCGTCGACCTCCGGTCTGTTCGCCAACCCGGGCCAGAGCAACTACGGCGCGGCAAAGACGGGTATCGCGACGTTCAGCCAGATCGTGGCCAAAGAGCTCGTCCGCTACCACGTCAAGAGCAACACGATCGCGCCGGGTGCTCGCACCCGGCTCACGCTGGCCACACCGGGTCTCGAGGACATCATGACCCCGAAGGCCGATGCCTTCGACCAGTGGGACCCGGCGAACATCTCGCCGCTGGTCGCGTACCTGGCAAGCGAAGCGTGCGCCTTCACCGGGGAGACCTTCCTGGTCCAGGGAGGCAACGTGACGATGATCGAGAGCTGGTCGCGAGGCGATGGCGTCGATCGTGATTCGCGTTGGACCGTGGCCGAGCTCACGACCGCTCTGGCTCCTCTCGCCCGTCCGCTCTGAGCGTGACCGGCGCGCACGAAGCGCCGGGCGAACCCGCACCCGAGTCGGCGGGGCGCCCAGAGCCGCACAACGCCGCGCAACCTGACCGACCTGACCGACCTGACCGACCTGACCCACCTGACCAAACCGGCCCACCCGGTCATGTCGACCTGATCGAGCGCGAGCCGCGGGGACAGCGGGAGAACCTGCACACCCGCTCGGATCGCACGCTGTCGTTCGACCCTGCGGGAGTCGACGAGCTGGGTGTGCTGCCGTGGCCGATCCTGCTGCGACGGCGTCTGGCCGCGACGATCGGCATCGATCGTCGCTGGGCGGTGCTTTGGGTCGTCCTCGGCGGCCTGTTCACCGTCAGCTTCACGATCACGATCCTCGTCGTGTCGTTGCAGGACATCGCCGACGACCTCGACAGCTCGGTGAACGTCCTCAACTGGGCGATCACCGGCCCGATGCTCGCGTTCGGGGTGGTGGGGCCCGCCTTCGGCAAGGCGGGCGACCTGTGGGGGCACAAACGCGTGTTCGTCATGGGCCTGCTCCTCGCCGGCGTCTTCGCCGCGCTCACAGCGGTCGCATGGAGCGCACCGGCGATGATTGCGTTCCGCATCCTGTCGGCGTCGGCCGGTTCGGCGTGCGGACCGTCGGCGATGGCGTACATCAATCGGCTGTTCGCTGCCGAGGTCCGCGTCAAGCCGTTGGGGTACTGGAGCTTCGTCACTGCGGGCGCGCCGGTGCTCGGTGTGGTGGCGGGAGGTCCGCTGGTCGAGTCGATCGGATGGCGGGCGATCTTCGCCGTCCAGGCACCGCTCTGCATGATCGGTGTGGTGATGGCACTGTGGCTCTTGCCCGATACCGATCGTCTCACCGGGGTTCGCTTCGACGTGAGGGGCTCGTTCGCCCTGGGGGTCGGCGCGACGGCGCTTCTGGCGGGTATCAGTCAGGGACCCAAGTGGGGATGGGCCAGCGCTGCGGTGATCGGGTGCATGGTGCTGTGCGTGGCCAGCCTCGTCGCGTTCGTTCGGATCGAGTCGACCGTCAGTGATCCGCTCGTGCGGCTCGACTGGTTCCGCACCCGCAACATCGCGTTCCCGGTGCTGAGCCAGACGTTGACGAACTTCGCCTACATGGGTGGGTTCATCCTCGCCCCGCAGGTGCTGGAGCGGGGGCTTGCGTTGTCGACGTCGACGACCGGACTGCTCGTGATCGCTCGACCGCTGACGTTCTCGCTCATCGCCCCGCTCGCCGGTCTCGTGACCATCCGGGTGGGCGAGCGAGTCTCGGGGGTGACGGGGGCCATCGGAGTGGTCGCATCGATGGTGTGCTGGGCGATGGTCGGTGCGGACACGGCGTTGTGGTTCGTCGTGATCGCGCTTGCGCTGTCGGGGGCGGGGCTGGGCATCGCCTCACCGGCGATGACCTCGTTGACGGCCAATGCCGTCGACGAGCGCGACCTCGGTGTCGCCGGTGCGATGCAACAGTTGATGTCGCAGTTGGGTGCGGTGGTGGGCACGGTGGTGCTCACCACGATCAGCGCGTCAGCGCGCGTCCAAGGCGACCTCGGGCCGTATCAGCGCGCTTTCTGGGTCGCCGGAGTTGTTGCGTTGTTGGGCACCGTGGCTGCGTCGTTCGCCCGCTCCACGCCTCGCAGCTGAGACACGAGCCCGACCACGTGACACGTGGACGGCCGCGATCCCCGGGGGGAGGGGTCGGGCCGCCCGCGTGTCGATCAGCGCCGGCGAGGGGTCAGCTGCCGATGACCTTGCCGTCGACGCGCGTGATCACGATCGTCGCGTCGCGGGGGACCGGACCGGCCGGGTCGGCCGCGACGTCGGGTCCGCCGACGGGGAAGTTGGTGAGCGCTGCGCTCCCGTCGCCGGGGTGCTGGAGGTTCACGAACATCGTCCGTCGATCGGGCGTGATCGCCACTCCGGTGACCTCGCAGCCCACCACCCCGGTGAATAGGCGGCGGATCTCCTTGGTCGCGCTGTCGGCGACCAGCATCTGGTCGTTGTTGGCGCCTGGCTGGGCGCCGTCGGTCTGGATGAACACCCGACCGTCCGGGTCGGCCCAGAGGCCGTCGGGTGAACCGAACATCTGGCCGCCGCCGTCGGCGACGTCCTGAGCGATCAGGAAGATGTCCCAGGTGAACGTCGCTCCGGTGTAGCGCTCGCTGTCGGTCCAGCGGATGATGTGTCCCCACTGGTTGTTCACGATCGGGTTGGCGGCATCGATGCCGGGGTTCGTGCCGACCCCGCGACGAGTGTTGTTCGTGAGCGTGCAGTACATCTGGCCGTCGGCGCCCTGGGTGATCCACTCCGGCCTGTCCATCTTCGTCGCGCCGACCGCATCGGCGGCCAGGCGGGTGTTCACGAGGATGCGGTCGAGCGTCCAGCCCGACAGTGCTGGGTTGTCCGGGGACAGCTCGAGCCATTGGCCCGTGCCGTCGTCGTCGAACGTCGCGACGTACAGGGTGCCCTCATCCAGCGGGCTGATGCCCTTGGCGCGCATCGAGCGCCAGTTCTTCGCCGACACGTAGCGGTAGATGTAGTCGAACCGCTCGTCGTCGCCGGTGTAGACGACCGCGCGGCCGCCCTTGCCCTCGACGAACGTGGCGCCCTCGTGCTTGGTCCGGCCGAGCGCGGTTCGCTTCACGGGAGCCTCGTTCGGGCGCTCCGGGTCGATTTCGACGACCCAACCGAAACGGTTCTCCTCGTTCGCGTACGCCGGGTTCGACAGGTCGAACCGCGGATCGAACATGTGCCAGCCGTATCCGAATCCGTTGGCCGAGAGGCCATAGCGAGCTCGCTCAGGTGTGTTGGTTCCGGCGACGGTGCGGCCGAAGTAGCCGTTGAAGTTCTCCTCGCAGGTGAGGTACGTGCCCCACGGCGTGTGCCCGTTGGCACAGTTGTTCAACGTGCCGAGCGTGGGATTGCCGGCAGGGGTCTGCAGGAGTGCGCTCGATGCGGCCGGTCCGCTGAACACGACGCGTGTGTTCACGTGGATACGACGGTTGCGCTTGTCGCCCTTCAGCTTCCAGCTCTCAGGGCCGACGTCGTCGGAGCGTTCGATCTTCACGACGCTCACACCGTGGGCGTGCTGCATCACTCGGACATCGTCGAGCGACGCTGGTGTTGCCTTGCCGATCACGTGCGGCGTCGTGCCGAATTCGTGGTTGATGCACAACATGCCGCCACTGCTGTTGCCGAAGTACCACATGCCGTCGTGACCGATGCCGATCGAGTCCGCCTGCTGGTCGGCGGTGAGGCCGTAGTCGAACGAGGTACCGCTGCCGTCGAGCTTCTCGCGCCACGGGATCAGCACGCTCCACTGGTACTCGGGGGCGATCGTCGGCCACGGACCGTTCTGCAGCGGGATCGACGTGAACCCGATCCCACCATCGTCGCGACCGCGACGCGGCAGTGAGGACGTGCGGACGTCGACCGGTCGGGAACCGAGTGTCGGCCCTGCGCCGACCGTCGCACCGCCGAACAGGGTGGCGGCGGCGGTTGCGAGGCCGCCGGCCATCACCGTGCGACGGGTGAGACGCGCTGCGAGGACGTCGTCGAAGCTGCGGTTGGATGAGTTGTTGCTGATCGTGTCGTCGAGATCCATGAGGACTCCTTGGGCGCGGGAACGGGACCCCCCAACCGTAGGAAACCGATCTCAACAGCGTCTGAACAACGAGTACCCAACAGATGACCGACTGATGACCACTCGCCGATCGACCACTCGCCAACAACTGCGGGCCGATCGACTGCGGCCGACCAGGGATGCGACCGATGCCGGCGAGCGACCGAGAGAGGCTCTCGCCGGGCGGATCAGGCCGTGATGTCCTTGATCTCCTGGGCGATGGTCTTGGCGATCTCGTCGTTGGGCATCGAGGTCTGCATCGCCATCATCTTCATCATGTCGCCCTGCACCTTGATCTTGCCGGCCATGAACGCTTGCATGCCGGCCGCTTGATCCTGCTCGACGAACAGCTTGTACGCCGTGGCGTAGTCGGTCGTCACGGTGAGGTCGGCGGCTTCGAGCTCACCCAGGTCCATCACCACGGTACCCGACGAGGTGTCCATGAAGGTCTTGAGTGTGAGTTCGCCATTCACCGTCTCCGGCACCTCGGTGATCACCTGGTTCATGCGGATGCTGGTGGTGACCTTGGCGGCCTGGTCGGCGTACTTCTCGCGGATCTCGCGAGCAGCCTCCATCCAGGCGTGAGACAAGAACTCGTGCGACATGTGGACCTCCGGGGAACGGCATGTGACCTGGCCGTCCACGGTGGCGACCAGTTGGACCGCAAACTACCCGCCCGATGGCGTCGATGGGTTGCTCAGGAGGCATCGGCGCCGAGCCGATGGTGCAGATACGCGACACGCACCGCCAGGGCTTGGCGGATCTGCGGCCCGACGTCATCCGCGAACTCGTCGCGGTAGGTGCTGTCGGTGGAGAGCACGACGGTGAAGTACATCCCGGTGAAGGCGCCGAGGAACCCGGCCACGCGGAGCAGCGGTTCGCTGATGACGAGCGCCTGTCCGCTGACCTCGAAGGTTGCGAGCACGTGTACCTCCGTCAACTGGGTCCATGCCCGCGCGGTCTCCTCGGGAATCGCGAGGAAGCCGAACAGGACGAAGAACATCGTGAGCAGCACAGCGACGAACGTGATCTGGAGCGCCTGGCTGAACACCGTCACCAGGGCTGCGTTGACCTTCTGTCGGCGGGCGAGAACGAACGTCGGCGGGGCTCCCTCGCGGGGCATCCCGACGACGTCGGCGGGGGTGCCCACCGCCGCGACGCGCACCGCTTCCCACGTGTCGAACGTGGCGAGGCCGCGCATGATGCCTGGCACTCGCGACAGTACGAACACCGCACCGAGGACGAAGAAGATGGCCAACGTGGCCGCGTACGGCAAGCCGGTGAGACTGCCGGCGAGCTGCCACACCTCGGCGTTGATGAACAAGAACGTGGTGAACAGCAACAGCAAGGGAAGGGCCCGCACCACCAGGCTGGCCAGCGTGGGGAGCTGCGCAGCGCTCCGCCGGATGGCCCAGCCGACCAGTGCGATCACGGCGTAGCTGGTGGCCAGGTAGATGATCACCAGGATCGCAGCACCTTCGACCAGGGCTTGGAGCGCGTCGCCGACCTGGCCGAAGACGAGCGACGGGATGGTGGGACCGATGAGGAACAGACCGAGCTCGGGGGTGCCCACCACCTCAGGCACGTCGAACGCATGCCGATGCCTGGCGAGGTTGGTCACCGCCCACCCCGCGATCAGCACCACGACGACCACCAGCGCGGTCACGATGTTTCGCTGCCACGTCCAGTCGCCCAGGTTCAGAGCGTTCAATCCGCCTGCGATGTAGGCGATGAACAGCATCGGCAGGCTGCGGTTCCAGATGTCGGTGGTGGGGGCGTAGTCGTCGATGAAGTGCGGTACACCACGGCGAATGAACCACTGCTCGATCTCGGTGTTGCGCGCTCCCATCGGGGCGCAGCCTAGGAACGCCAGGTCCGCCACCGGTGGACGCCGTGTCCGACGACCGCACGGTCCGGGCTGAACGAAATGTTCACCGTGGTTCCGATGCTTCGATCGAGCGGGTAACGATGGACTGCAATGGCACGAATCCTCGTCACCGAAGAGATCGCCGAGGGCGGCCTCGATCGACTCCGCGCCGCCGGCCATCACGTCGACGTACAACTCGATCTGTCTGAGCTGTTCACCCACATCGTCGGCGCTCACGCTCTGATCATCCGGTCGGCCACCCAGGTAACCGCCGAGCTGCTCGAGGCCGGGACCGACCTGATGGTGGTCGGCCGAGCGGGCATCGGCCTCGACAACGTCGACGTCGAAGCCGCCACCCGGCGCGGCGTGATGGTGGTGAACGCGCCGCAGAGCAACATCATCTCGGCCGCCGAGCACACCATGGCGCTGCTGCTGGCACAAGCGCGCAACGTGCCGCAGGCGCATGCTGCCCTCACGCAGGGTCGATGGGAGCGCAGCCGTTGGGAGGGCGTCGAGCTGGCCGACAAGGTGCTCGGCATCGTGGGTCTCGGCCGTATCGGCAAGCTCGTCGCCGACCGGGCAAAGGCGTTCGGGATGCGCCTGGTGGCCTACGACCCTTTCGTGTCGGCCGATCGCGCCCGGCAGATGGGGGTCGACTTGCTCGGGCTCGACCAACTGATCAGCGAAGCCGACTTTGTCACCATCCACCTGCCGAAGACCAAGGAGACCACCGGTCTCATCGATCGCGATCTACTGATGAAGGCCAAGCCGAGCCTGCGAGTGATCAACGTGGCGCGCGGTGGCATCGTGGTCGAACAGGATCTTGCCGATGCGATCCATGAAGGCATCATCGCCGGCGCCGCGATCGACGTGTTCGCGACCGAGCCGACCACCGAATCTCCGCTGTTCGGACTCGACAGCGTCGTCGTGACGCCTCATCTCGGCGCATCCACCCGCGAAGCCCAGGACAAAGCCGGCGACACGATCTCCGACATGGTGCAACTCGCCCTTGCCGGCGAGTTCGTGCCGTGCGCAGTGAACGTGAACGCAGCGGAGGCGAACGAGACGCTGAGGCCGTACCTGCCACTCGCCGAGCGCCTCGGTCGGCTGTTCGGGTCGTTGTCGGCGACGTCGCCCGGCACCCTCGAGGTGTGCTGCGATGGCGACATCGCCGGCTACGACACCCGGATCGTCACGCTGGCGGCGTTGAAGGGCTTCTTCGGGCTGATCAGCGACGAGCCGGTCACCTACGTCAACGCCCCGCAGCTTGCCAAGGACGCCGGTCTCGAGGTGCGGGAGACCAACTGCGCCACCGCCGCCGACTTCGTCAACCTGATCACGATTCGCGGCGGCGGACATTCGATCTCGGGTGCGATCGTCGGACGACGAGGCGAGCAGCGCATCGTCGTGATCGACGAGCACGTGTTCGACGTGCCGCCTGCGGCGAACATGCTGATGGTGAAGAACGACGATCGCCCGGGCGTGATCGGCACGGTCGGAACGTTGCTCGGCGACGCCGGCATCAACATCGCCGACATGGACGTGGGCCGTGCAGCCGAGCCCGGCACTGCGGTCATGCTGATCGCTCCGACCGCCGCAGTGCCCGCCCAGGTGGTCGAATCGCTGCGACGCGCCCCGGGCATCATCTCGGTCGACACCCTCGCCGGCTGACCCCCGCCCACCCCGACCGCGATGAGAGATGAGTGCCGCTGGCGCCCCCATCTCTCATCGCGGCGAGGGCCGACCTGTTCGCGATGAGAGATGAGTGCGGCCCAGCCCCCGCCCACTCATCTCTCATCGCGGTAGGTCGTGGGGGTCAGCGCGAGCTGGCGGCGCGAATCTCGTCACGGGTGGCGATCGCGACAGCCCGCGCAGCTTGGGCGTAGTCCTCGCCGCTCGAGGCATACAGGATCGCCCGCGAGGAGTTGATCACCATCCCGAAGCCTTGGCTGTTGGCGCCCGCGGCAACGGTGCTGCCCACATCGCCACCTTGCGCGCCGATGCCCGGCACCAACAGCGGCAGATCGCCGACCAGTCGGCGCACCTCGCCGAGCTCGTCGGGATACGTGGCGCCCACCACCAGCCCGCAGTCGCCGATCTGCGCCCACTCCTCGGCCACGCGGTGGGCGACGTGCAGGTACAGCGGTTCCCCGCTGGTCTGGAGCATCTGGAAGTCGCCCGAACTGGGATTCGACGTGCGGCAGAGCACGAACACACCGTGGCCGGCGTGGCGCAGGAATGGCTCGACCGAGTCGGTGCCGAGGTACGGGTTCACGGTCACCGCATGAGCTCCGTAGCGATGGAACGCTTCGCGGGCGTACTGCTCGGCGGTGGGGCCGATGTCGCCACGTTTGGCATCGAGCACGAGCACGACATCGGGATGCTGCGCGCGGATGTGGTGACAGATCCGCTCCAGCTGGGCCTCGGCCCGATGAGCATGGAAGTAGGCGATCTGCGGCTTGAACGCACACACCACATCGGCGGTCGCATCGACGATGTCGATGCAGAAGCGCTCGATCGCGTTCGCTGCGCCGTCGAGTGGAAACGGCATCTTGGCGGTGTCGGGGTCGAGTCCGACGCACAGCATCGAATCGCTGCGATGCCAGGAGGAGCGGAGCAGATCGTGGAGGCCCATGCGGCGCCGACACTACTCAGACATCGCGATTTGGGCGTCGCGGTTCTGGCGTCGCGATTCGGGCATCGCGATGATGACGGCCACCGCTGGCGGCCGGAGGGTCAGCCCTCGACGGTGATCGCAGCGGTGGGGCACATGTCGGCAGCCTGCTGCACCTTGTCGCGCAGCTCCTCGCCCGGCTCTTCCTGGAGCACGTAGAGATATCCGTCGCTCCGGACCTCGAACACCTCTGGGGCCACCTGCATGCACGCCCCCGTGGACGCACAGACATCGAAATCGACGGACACCTTCATCGTGTTCTCC
>JAYSLK010000629.1:0-1719 GCA_043725585.1 Actinomycetota bacterium | reverse complement strand
GAGGTCATCGGCTTCGATGCCGACGACACCCTCTGGCAGAGCGAGGATGGCTTTCGCGCCAACGAGTTGCGCTTCGTCGAGCTGGTCGCTCCCCACACGTCCGAGGGCATCGACGTGAAGGCGGCGCTGACCGCGGTGGAACGCAAGAACCTGCACACCTTCGGCTACGGCGTGAAGGCATTCGCCGTGTCGATGGTGGAGGCAGCGATCACCATCAGCGGAGGTCGCGTTCCCACGTCGGTGATCGCCGAACTGGTGGAGATGGCACGCGAGCAGTTGGAGGAGCCGGTGCACCTGCTGCCCAACGTGCCGGAGGTGTTGGCGAAGGTGGGCGCGCACCACCGGATCGTGCTGATCACGAAGGGTGATCTGGTGCACCAGACGCACAAGATCACCACGAGCGGACTGGCCCACCACTTCGAGCACCTCGAGGTGGTGCTCGAGAAGGATGCCGAGACGTACGCGAAGCTGCTGCGCCGGTTCGAGGTGGCGCCCGAGCGGTTCTTGATGGTGGGCAACAGCGTGCGCAGCGACATCCTGCCGGTGATGTCGCTCGGTGGGCACGCGGTGCACGTGCCCTACCACCTGCTCTGGGACCTGGAGCACGTCGAGCACGACGAGTTGTTCACCGAGTTGGCGTCGCTGGCCGACCTGCCGGCACTGCTCGGCCTCGCCTGAACCGTTGGGCGGCCCGCTCAGAGCCGGTCCGCTCAGAGGCGGCGCAGTGAGACGTCGGTGACCCGGTGGTCCGAGCCCTTGCGCAGCAGGAGGCTGGCCCGAGTACGAGTCGGCGCGATGTTCTCACGCAGGTTCTTGCCGTTGATCTCGCGCCAGATGGCGCGGGCCGTTGCGACGGCCTCGTCGTGGCTGAGTTGGGCGTAGGTCTGGAAGAAGCTGTTCGGGTCCTGGAACACGGTTTCGCAGAGCTTGAGGAAACGGTGGACGTACCAGTCCTCGATGTAGATCTCGTCGGCATCGATGTAGATGCTGAAATCGAAGTAGTCGCTGACGAACTCGTCGGCCGAGCCGACCTGCAGCACGTTGAGACCCTCGAGGATCAAGATGTCGGGCCGGCGCACGATCACCTCGTCGCCCTCCACGATGTCGTACACGACATGGCTGTACACGGGCGCGCTCGCCTGAGGTGCCCCGCTCTTCAGCTCACGAAGGAACTCGATCAGGCGGCGCGTGTCGTAGCTCTCGGGAAAGCCCTTGCGGTTCATGATCCCGCGCTCGGCGAGCACCGCGTTGGGGTGCAGGAAACCGTCGGTGGTGACGAGGTCGACCTGGGGATGGTCGGGCCAGCGGGCCAGCAACGCCTGGAGAATGCGGGCGAAGGTGCTCTTGCCGACCGCCACGCTGCCGGCCACGCCGATCACGTAGGGCACCTTCGGTGCGAGCGTTCCCAAGAATGCTGCCGACACCTTGTGCAGGCTCTGTGTGGCGGCCACATAGAGGTTCAACAAGCGCGTCAACGGGAGGTAGATCGCCGCGACCTCGTCCAGATCGATGCGGTCGGTGAGGCCGCGCAGTTCGCGGAGGTCGGCCTCGCGCAGCGTGAGTGGTGTGGCCGCGCGAAGGTCTGCCCACTCGTCACGCGAAAAGGTGAGGTACCGGCCGTCTGCCTCGGTCACGGCACGACCATAAACCCCGCACGAGTACGACCCGCAAACGTGGCGGATCGGGCCGACTGTCGTCCACCACGCGTCCCATCGCGAT
>JAYSLK010000628.1:0-11416 GCA_043725585.1 Actinomycetota bacterium | reverse complement strand
CTGCCGACATCGAGTTCGCTGAACACCGATGGCCGTGGCCAGGTGCGCGCCACCGGACAGCTCGTGCCAGTGAATGCCGGCGGCTTCACCGTCTTCAGCCAGTCCGGCGAACACCTCATCGTCGACATGACCGGCTGGTTCACCGGACCATCCGCGGCGTGGTCGAGCGATGGTCTGTTCGTCCCAGCGGTACCCACCCGCCTCATCGACACCCGCACCGCGACCACCTTGTTCCCCGGCGGCACCCTTCAGTTCGACCCCGGCACGATCACGGGCGGTCAGGTCGCCGCGATCGCCGCCAACTGGACGCTCACCCGTACCTGGCGCGGAGGGTTCCTGACGGTGCACCCGGCGAGCACCGCGCGTCCGCTCGCAGCGACGGCCAACGCCGACCGGCGAAACCAGAGCGTCGCCCAGTTCGGGGTCACACCAACATCGGTCGCCGGATTGGCGGCGTACTCCAGCAATGGCACCCAACTCGTGGTCGACGTCACCGGATGGTTCATCGGCGACCCGCTGCCGACCACGATGGCGGCCCCGGTGTCCAACACACCCGTCGCCGACACGGCCAAACGGGTCGTGTTGATGGGCGACTCCACGCTTGCCGGCGTGCGTTGGTACACGAACTCGCAACAGGCGCTCCGCGGCTCGAACTTCGTGCTCGACGCGGAGTCGTGCCGGAGGCTGGTCGGCGCTTCGTGCCGTGGTCGCGAAGGTCGTCGACCGCCGAACGCCGTCAACGCACTCCGTGATCATGATCCTTTCGACGTGGCCGTCGTGATGACGGGCTACAACGACTGGCACACCACCTTCGCCGATGCGTTCGACCAGACGGTTGCAGCCGCGCGGAGCAGGGGCGCCCATCAGATCCTGTGGCTCACGTACCGAGAACGTTCCACGTACTCGAACCCCACCGGTGGTACGTCGCAAGCCGAAGGGTTCGCGATCCAGAACCAGATCATGCGCGACAAGATCGCATCCGGTGCCTTCCCCGACGTGGTGCTGCTCGATTGGAACGCCTACTCCGCCGATCGAACCGACTGGTTCACGGGCGACGGCGTCCACTTCACGATCAATGGCGCCTACGGAGCAGCCGACTACATCGCCCGAGCCGTCGCGTCGCTGCACGGCGAGCCCTGCCCGGCGCCGTGGACTCCTGGGGCCGCGATCGAGGTGCCCTGCTCCTTCCCGGATGCGCACGCAGGCGAGGTCGATCCGCTGGCGGTGTACGCCGGGGATCCGACCGATGTCCACTGCTACGAGGTGGGCGACGATCGCCACGTCGAGTGCAGACCCGACCCGAAGTTGGCGCACTGAACCCGCCGGGCGCGGCGGCGCACCGCAGCCGATCGACCACGACCTGTCGACACCACACCGCCTAACTTGGCCCGATGGTCGGAGTGTTCGTGTCGGATGTGGTGTGGGACGCGGTCGGTGACCGCCTGACGGCGCCGTCGCCCGATCTCGAGCGAATCCCGTTCACCCCGGGCGATGTGGTGAGCGACGACGACATGGCCCGCATCGAGGTCGCTTTCCTGTCGATGGACATGTGGCCACATGCGACCCCGGCGTACATGTCGGTGTGCTTGCAGGCACCCAACCTCAGATGGCTCCATTCGGGCAGCGCCGGGGTGGATCATCCCGTGTTCCGGATGATCATCGACAAGGGTGCCCGGCTCACGAACTCCTCCGGGTCGTCGGCGACGTCGATTGCCCACCACGTGATGATGAGCCTCCTGGCCCTGCGCCGCGACCTAATGGGTTTCCTGCGCGATCAGGCGACACGCGAATGGCGTACCCGAGACGTGGGCGACCTGGAGGGGAAAACGGTCGGAGTGCTCGGCATGGGCCCGATCGGTCGCGAGAGTGCCCGGCTCGCACAGGCGTTCGGTATGCACGTCATCGGGATGCGCCGCACGGTCACCGGTGACGAGCCGTGCGAGACATGGACGCTCGAGCGACTGCACGAGCTGCTGCCACGTCTCGATGCACTCGTGCTCGCCCTCCCGCTCTCTCCGGAGACCAGACACCTGATCGGTGCAGAGGAGCTTGCGTTGCTGCCGGTCGGCGCTCACGTGTTGAACGTGGGTCGCGGTGAGTTGATCGACGAAGCGGCGCTGATCGATGCGCTCACCAGCGGACACGTCGGCGCTGCCTCGCTCGACGTCACCGAGCTCGAGCCATTGCCGACGAACAGCCCGCTGTGGTCGATGCACAACGTGATCATCACCCCGCACTCATCGGGGAGCACTGAGTCGACGCGCATACGGGCCCGCGAGATGTTCGTCTCAGAGTTCACCCGTTTCGTCCGAGGCAACCCCTTCGAGCGTGAAATCCTGTGACCCGAGTGGACCGTGTCGCAGAGTCGCTGGCCGGTGAGCGCGCCCTCCTCGATGCTGCCGTCCGATCGGATACATCCGCTGTTGAACTGCTGCTGCATCCGGACTTCGCCGAGCGCGGCCAGTCGGGCCGGTGGTGGACTCGGGAGGCAACACTCCTTGCGCTGCGCACCGACGCAGACACCTACGAACCGCCGGAGGTACGCGACATCCATGCGGACGAGGTTGCCGATGGCGTCGTCCTCGTCGTGTACGTGTCTGTTCGAGGCGGTCGTTCGGTGGGCCGCTCATCGCTTTGGATGGACCACGATGGTCGTATGCGAATCCGCTGGCACCAGGGCACGCCGGTGCCCGCCGACGAGCCCTCGGTATGGGGCGGGTGCTGACCCGCTCCTTCTGATCCTGTCCGGCGGAATGGACAAGTGGAAGCTCGGCCCGGTCGCCGACATCCCACTGGCCGCAGGAGCGGAGCACACGGTTCGCCGGCGCAGGTCAAGCTGTGACGACGATCGACCCCGTCATCGATGAGTGGATCTCGCAGTGGTAGGAGAACGTCCCCACCGCGTCGAAGGAATGCGTGAAGGTGTCACCGTTGCCGAGCTTGCTGCTGTCGAACGACCCGTCATCGGCGCTGACCGTGTGTGTCGCCCCGTCGGCGTTGGTCCAGGTGACCGTTGTCCCGACGGACACCGACGACGACGACGGATCGAAGGCGAAGCCGGCGATCGAGACCGCGTCCCCGCCGCTCGTACCACCAGCGGCGCTGGTGTCATCGGCGCCGTAGCCGGCGCCGTCGGACGAACCGCACGCGGTCGAACCCAGCGTCACCGCAAGCAGTACCGCTGCCAGAGCGATCGTGTGCCGTCGTCGACGTAGGTGCATGTCGTTCTCCTCGATCTCGCCAGGGCATATCGCCCGATGACGTCCACTCTCCACCCATCAGCGCCGAGGTGCAAGGACACGCAACTTCAGGTCGAGGTCCGTCCATTCCCGTGCGTGGATCGCATGCCTCGGGTAGCGTCTCCGGCGATGCCACCGAAGACGGTCGGCCAGCTTCTGGCGCACACTCTCGACGCGGCCATCGGGGGGCACGCCGGCACGCTCGGGCTCTACGGGCCGCGAGGTGCCGGGAAGACCTGGTGGCTCGACCATGCCGCGGACTTGGCGGCGCAACGCACAATGACGGTCATGCGGGCACGCGCAAGCAACCGAGACCGCGAGCTCACCTTCGGCGCCCTGGCCGCATTGCTGGCACCGTGGCGCGACCGCCTCGACGACTCGGCTTGGCTGTCGCTCAGGCCCGTCGTGACGCTCGACCACCGACGAGTCGATGCACTCGACGTGAAACTCACCACCTTCCGCTTCCTGTGCGCGCTCGCCGAGCAGCAGCCAGTGTGCGTCGTTCTCGACGACCTGCACTGGTTCGACGCAGCCACGTTCGAGGTGCTCGAGTTCGCAGCCCGTCGCGCCTCGGCCGACGCGATCGCGTTCGTCTGCGCGTCAACGGGCGACGGTCCGATGCTCGCAACCACGACGGCCCGCATCGAACCGACCCCCACGTCAACGATTCGGCGCATGCTGGTCGCGAGCGGGCTCGACGACACGGCCGCCGATCGCTGCGCTGATGCGGCCAAAGGCAACCCGGGCATCGCCCGAGCCCTTGCCGAAGGGCTGACGGACCAGCAACGTTCGGGATCCGACCCGATATCGGTGATCCCGCGTCCGAGCGGCGAAGTGGTCGACGAACTCCAGGCCAGGCTGCGCTCGTACGGCGAGGTCGTGTGCAGATCGCTCGTTGTTGCTGCTGCCGAGCACGGAGGCGACACATCTGCGGTGCGCGCTGCGTTGACGACCCTCGGTGAGCCGACCACCGGCCTTGATCAAGCTGAGTCATTGGGCATCATCGACATCGTCGGCGCGCACTTCGCCTTCACCGACCCATGGGTTCGCACCGTTGCCTACCACCTGGTGGCCCCGAGTAGCCGACGGTCTGCCCATCGCGCCCTCGCCGCGTGGTTCTCGGAGCCCGAACAGGCGGCTCACCGCGCGTGGCACCTTGCTGCGGCCGCCGACGGGCCGAGCCAACCGGTGGCGGAAGCCCTGGAGCTCGTTGCGGCCGACGCTGCCAGACGCGGAGGCATCGCATCAGCGGCGATCACAGCCGAACGGGCGGCGGAGTTCGGCCTGACCGCTCGTGACCGGCAGCGCAACCTGCTCGCCGCGCTGCGCTGGTGGATCGACGCCACCTCGACCGAGGGTGTGCGACGCGTGCTTCGGTCGCTCGCTCCGATCGACTTCGACGCCGCCGTCGCCAAGGCCGAGGCGACCGAGTTCCTCGATGGCGGAGCGGCTGCCGTGCAGTGGGGCGACGTGATCGATCCGGGGCCATGGGCCCGAGCCCGGAGCCACCGCTTGGCTGTCGCCACTGCGCTCGAACAGGGAGACCATCGAGCCGCGCTCCGTGCCCTCGATGCGAACGAATCACTGGGCGAAGCCCGCCACGCACTTGCCAGAGCGGTCGCGCTCCGACTCGCCGGCGATGTTCGCCACGCCCGGAACGCGTCGACAGAAGCGACCGTGTTGTTCGACGGATCCGATGCACCCGCGGCTCTGCTCGCGCGGCTCGTCGCCGCCGATCTCGACATCCTCCAGGGACGGGGCCGCGATGCCATCGTCGCGATCGAAGCGGCTCCGCTGCTCCTGTCCGCCCTCGTCGATCAGGCCGCGTTGCTCGCCGCGCGAGCGCGCCTCCAATGCACCCCGACGCTGCCGCCCACGTCCGAACCGCTTGCGTTCACGCCGCACGGGGAAGGTCCGCTGCTCGACGTGCGCGCCGCCGTCCAAGTTGGTGTGATCAACAGCGATCCGTCGTCGCTGATGACGGCGATCGTCCTGGCCGAGCGCCACGCGTTGCCGATCGAGGCGGGCGAAGCTCGCCTCTGGCTCAGCACGCTGCAGCCGTCAGCCGATCGATCGGACACGATCACCCATTGTCGGGCAGGGCTGCAACGATGCGGAGTTCGAGCGTGGGACGAGCGGTTGTCGCTGGTTCCGACCGACGTCGAGCCGGCCCGGTCGCGGCGGCAGGCGGACCCCGGTCTCGATGCGCTGAGCCAAGCCGAGTTCAGGGTCGCCGAGGCTGTCGCAAGCGGCCTCACCAATCGTCAGGCCGCGGCCGCCCTCATCATCTCGGTGAAGACGGTCGACTTCCATCTGCAGCAGATGTACCGCAAGCTCGGGATACGGTCGCGAACCGAACTCGCCGTGCGAATGGCCAACTTCGAGCCGGCAACAGGAGGCGTTCCGCGATGACTGACTGGTGGCGAGCCCTCGAGGACGAACTCGAACGTCGCGGCATCGACGCACCGGACCCTTGGGCGTCGGTCGGCGTATCGTCGGAGCAATCCGAGCTGACACCGGATCAGCGAGCCTTTCTCGAGCAGGTCACGACGACGCCGGGACACGGGCTCCACGACGAGCTCCACGACGAGCTCCACGACGACACGCCCGAAATCAGGGAATCCACCCGGTTCACAGACCAAGGGTCATGACGTACCGTTCACGCAGTGAGCAGCCTCAGCCTTCGCCCCGGACTCGGCCTCGACCTCGGGACCCTCGTCACGGTCGCTGTCGAGGCCTCCGAACCCGACGCGACGACCGAGATCGCCTCAGCAGTGGCGCTCGGAGACGATGGCTTCGTCCTTGGTGCGCAGGCCGAACAGGTGCTCACCGCGCACCCGGCCCGTGGAACACGTCAGCTCAAGCAGCGATTCGGTGACACCACCCCTGTCGTGCTCGATGGCCGGGCGATCCAGCCCGACGCGTTGGTCGGCGCATTGCTGCTCGGCGTCGTCACCGGCTCGGGCATCGACATCTCGACCGCAACGCTGGCGCTCACCCATCCGGCCTCGTGGCGCGGATACAAGCTCGAGTTGCTGCGAACGATCGGAACCTCGCTCGGTTTCGTCGACGTCGAACTGATCGCCGAACCGCTTGCCGCCGCCCGTCGTTACGCATCGGCAGGGCGCATCTCGACCGGTGACACCGTTGCGATCTACGATCTCGGCGGCACGTTCGACGCCGCCATCGTGTCGCTCTCCGAATCCGGCCCCTCCCTGGTCGGCACGTCTCAATCGCTCGAGCATTGCGGTGGCGCAGAATTCGACCAACTGGTGTTCAAGCACGTCGCTGTCGCGCTCGGGGGCGTGTTGGAGCAGCTCGATCGCAACGACGACGACGTGCGCCGCGCAGTCGCCCTGCTCCGGTCTGCATGCACGGTGGCAAAGCATGACTTGTCGACCAAGAGCGATGCGTCAATCAGCGTCGTCATGCCGGGGCTCGACACGTCGGTGCGCATGACACGTGACGAGTTCGAGACGGCACTGCGCCCATACATCACCGAGACCTTGCAGGCCCTCGATCGCACGATTGCTGCCGCCGGCATGACCCCGAGCGATCTTGCCGGAGTCGTGCTGTCGGGCGGCGGATCACGTATTCCGCTCGTCGCCGAGATGGTCGCCGGACATCTCGGGCGACCAGTGCTCAACGCCTTCGACCCGAGACTGGTCGTCGCCTCCGGAGCAGCGCAAGCGGCTGCTTCCACACCTCGCGAAACAACCCAACCGTCCACGTCCATCGCCGACGCAGCCTCGGCCTCGCCCAGGGAGACCATCATGACCGACCAAACAACCCCTCCGGCCGATTCAGCTCCCGGCACCCCTACGGGTGGGCGGCCGGCTCCTGCGCCGCCGCCGGCTGCCAAGAAGCAGGGCGCCTCGAAAGCCGCCAAGATCGCCGGAGGTGCAGCTGCCGCAGCGGCCGCGGTCGCAGCCGGGGTGATGTACGGCGACGACATCGTCGAAGCCGCCGGCGGCGGCGACGACGACGCCGCAGGCGGACAGCCGGGACCACCCGATGACGGAACCATCGACGGTGG
Organism: Actinomycetota bacterium; assembly: GCA_043725585.1. Taxonomy (GTDB): domain Bacteria; phylum Actinomycetota; class Acidimicrobiia; order Acidimicrobiales; family Ilumatobacteraceae; genus VFMC01. The sequence continues at coordinate 4,141 of JAYSLK010000628.1, read as the reverse complement.
GAGTGCCGATGAGCCGTTCAAGTCCGCCGACCACCTCGAGCGCGAGGCCGCGGCAGACGACGACAGCATGGACGCGTTCGAGGCGGTCGTGTCGAGCGGCGCTGGGCCCGTCGCCGAACCGATCGCCGGTCCTCTCGGTACCCCGCTCGCCGAGTCTGCTGGAACCACGCCCACCGAGGCGTCGTCGCGGCCCACACCTCGAGCGGAGTCCGAGTCGTCACGAGGCGGTGGCGATGGTGCTCAACCACGAACGGCCGGTGCTGCAGACGTGCAGCATCCGGCACCCGCCCAGGGTCGCGGAGCCGACGGTGGGCCGGCCGACGCGCCGTCAGCCGGTGCTTCGCAGGCTGCGTCCCATCCCGTCGCTCCCGTCGAGCAGCCGGCGCCGCCCTCGGTCGATGCCGAGTTCGAGACGGCGCGGGCGACACTGCTCGAACGGCTCGAGAACTTCGAGGCACCGGCGGGCACGAGTCCAGAAGACGCGCAACGGCTCCGCCAAGAACTGACCGAAGCGGTCGAACGATTCGATCCGGCTCCCGGCCAGACCACGCAAGAGGCACTCGCCGAGATGCGTGACGAGTACGACCAGCGTCTGCAGGACTTCACCCAGGATCAGAAGATCGATGCCTTGATCCAAGAGGCGCAGCGTGACAACGAGGCCGATGCCGCGACCCTTGCCGACGCCGACACGCCCCCCGCTGTCCCCGACGGCGACGCCGGATTGCCCGACGCCGGAGTGCCCGATGACGCCCCGATCGATGACGGAACGACCGATGACGGAACGACCGATGACGGAACGACCGATGACGGAACGGCCTCGGAGTCGTCCGTCCTCATCGCGGACCACCCCGACAGCGCAGAACCAGCCCCGACCGACGCCGGCATGCCCGACGCCGCCCCGACCGACGAAGCGATCGCCTCCGAATCGTTCGTCCTGATCGCGGATCCACAGGAGCGCGCAGAACCGGCCACGGATGATGTTGCCGATCCTGCCGTCGCGAAGGATGTCGACTCCGACGCGGAAGACACATCTGCCACCGAGACCCTGGACTTCGAGGTCGACCCGGCCGCGATCCTGATCGGCTTGGACCAACCAGTCGACCCGGCCGCGATCCTGATCGGCTTGGACCAACCAGTCGACGGCGGCCTCAGGGACGACTTCGACCTGATGATCGCCGAACCGAGTGGGGAATCGTTGCTGGCTGCGTCGGACTACCTTGCCCCGTCGGGAAGGTCACTCGACGTCAAGGGCGACGACGGCGTCGTGGATGCGCCCTTCGAGATCACCGACGTGAGAGCGACTTATGTCCCGCCGGCTGAGCAACCCGTGTTGATCGGGGACGCCGGAGCGGACATCCCGTCGCCGATTCATCTCGCCGATGACGTGCTCGGCGATATATCGGTTGCCTCGATGGTCGGCCACGCAGAGCCCACACTCGTCGACCTCGACGCACCGACCGTGATCGATGCCCCCGGGACCGTCGCAGGGCTGATCGAAACCGACCAGGTCATCGAGATCGTCGAGATCCACGTCGATCCGATCGCCGAGATCGAGCCGATCCCTGTACCGGTCGATGATCTCGAGTTGGATGATGTCGGTTTCGCTGCCGACCTCGCCGGCGACATCACGCCAGCTGCCCCCGACACGCTCTCGTTCGAGCCGTGAGCAGCGAACGAGGATCGGCCGAGTCACACGAAGCGGAAGCTCGAGATCAGATCGACGAAGGTTGTCATGTTGGCTTGCACCGACTCGTCTCGCTGACTCGTCCCGATGATCTGGAAGAAATCGACGAGCTTGCCGCCTCCGCTGACCGGGGCGAAGAACATCGCCTGCACTTGCGCCAGCGGCCGGCCCGTCGGACCGTCGAGATTGACCCCTCGCAGATACACGACGTTGTTGCCGAATCGAGCGATTCGTTCACCGTGATCCACCGCGCTGGGTGTCGTCACCTTCAGCTTCGCCCACGTCGCCTTGGCGGCGCGCTCGAAATCAACCGAGCGGGCAACGGTGTCGTGACGGATGATCGCGTTCACCCAGAACCCGTCGTCGTCGGCGACGGGTTGTCTGATGACACACAAGGCTCCCGGTGCCTCGTCGATGACCCAACCGCCGGGCACAGCAAGGACGAAGCGGGGGATGCCAGGGATCATTGCACTGGGATGCACCGCAATCCGAGAGGTCGATGCATGCCCCGGCTGTTCTTCCTCCATCTCTTGACCCTAGTGCACGCCGACGCCGGAAAGTGCCCTTCCCCCGGTGCACACCGCGTGAGTCCGGACCAACCGGGAAAGCACCCGGTGACGATGGCGAACGAGATCTCTACCATCAGTGGCACGTGCCGAGATCGACCGATGGCACGACGAGAGGAAGCTGCGACATGAGCGACTGGGACAACTTCTGGAACGGCGTCGGCGACGCCGTCGAGGACGCCGTGGAATGGGTCGGCCAGGCAGCCGAGGATGTCGTCGAAGCGGTCGTCGAGGTCGTCGAGGATGTGGCCGAGGTCGTCGTCGAGGTCGTCGAGGATGTGGCCGAGGTCGTCGTCGATGCAGCCGAGACCATCGCCGACTGGACGCTCACCGTTGCTGATGCCGTCATCTTCGACCCGGTCGACTTCATCACGGGTGGCGTGATCGATGTCGATTACGAGGACGGTCAACTGACGGGAGAACTCAACCTCGGCATCGCGTCGGTCGGCATCAGCGTCGGCGAGAAGGGATTCGACGCTCACGCTGGCTTCGACGTCGGGATTGCGAGCGGTGAGATCTCCTACGATTCCGACGACGGCCTCGCCATGAGCGGTTCACTCGGCGTCGACTGGGGGCCGCTGCCGTACGCAGAAGGTCATCTGAACATCGGCACCGATGGCACCGTGTCGATCGGTGGCGAGATCCAGGCAACGTTGCCATTGCCCTTCGGCTCCATCGGTGCCGAAGCGTCTGGCGAGCTCTCCCGCAACGCCGACGGCACCTGGGGAGCGACCTCCGTAGTCGACGTCTTCGTCGACGGGCCGCTCGACACCGGCGCAAGCTTCCACAACGACTCCTCCGTTGCGCTCGGGCGTGAAGGTTTCAGCGCCGCGACGACCACCGACGTGCTCATCGACGGCCCAGGCGACACCGGCGCCGGATTCCACAACGATGCCTCCGTCGCGCTCGGGCGTGAAGGTTTCAGCGCCTCGACGACCACCGACGTGCTCATCGACGGCCCGGGCGACACCGGCGCCAACCTGCACACCGACGCCGCCGTCGGGCTCGCCGACGGCGAGGTGTTCCTCGAGACCGGCTTCGAGGCCGCTGCGACCGGGCCCGGCGACAAGACGTTGGCTGCGGACGCGCACGCCGGATTCAGCAGCGTCACCGACGACGCCGGCAATCGCTCGTCGACGATCGAGGCCGACGGTGGTCTCAGCGCCGGCGACCGGGCGATCGATGCGTCCGTGGAGATCGCCAGCACCAGGTCGGCCGCCGGCGAGCGGAGTTCGAGCATCACCGGTGACGTCGACGTCACCGGATTCGACGATGTCGCGGGCGGCGTGAGCGGTGTCCCGCCCGCAGCGGCCAGTAGCAGCGCTGCACTCACCGAGGCACCCGGACCCGAACTGAACGAAGGTGCCCTGGCTGAGACAGTGAGCGGACTTGCCGGCTCCGGTGATCTCAGCACGGCGATCTCGTCTGGAGAGGCCGACCTCGGTCAGGTCGTCGAGCTGGTCCAAGCCGATGCGTTCGACGACTTCACGTCGGACATCGTCGGCGCCGAGATCGCTGAGTCGGCCGCCGAAGAGGTCTGGGACGACATCGGCCAATGACCGACACGTCAGCAGCGACAAACATCCCGACACCGGCGCCGACCGGCGCGGACGCGCTCATCGTCGAAGTCGCCAAGACGCTGAACGGGATCGGGCGCGCCGACCTGGCGGACCGGGCGTCGGTTGCCGCGGCCCGTCTCCGCCGACCGGCGACGGTGGTGTGCGTGGTCGGTGAGTTCAAGCAGGGCAAGAGCTCGCTGATCAACGCCCTGCTGGGCCAGACCGTCTGTCCTGTCGACGACGACCTGGCGACGTCAGCGATCACGCTCGTGCGATGGGGCGAACAACCAGCCGCGGTCGTGCGCCGCAAAGCCGAGTCGGGTGCGGCCGGC